>JAJZNH010000368.1:2842-7533 GCA_021811745.1 Acidobacteriota bacterium | reverse complement strand
GCATCACTGAACTCGACGCGATTGCCCGGGTCGCCCGCCGACAAACGGACCGTCTGCACAAAGGTAGAGCCCTCAGTCTTGCGCGAGACCTGAATCGCTACGCGCACCGGGCCATTCTCGACGATGCGGATCTTTGCCGGGCCGCTGACATAAGCACGCGGCGCCGCCTGCTCCTGGTCGAAGTCCATATTCCACGCCGGGTAGTGCTCCGGCGCATCAGTGGAAATAGCCAGACGCATCGGTCCTGAAAGCAGTTCCTTGTTCAGCGACTTGTCAAAGATGCTGGTTACATCACCGTCCGAATTGAGCGTGACGCGATAACGCGCATTCTCCAGCGAGGAATCCGAGACTTTAAGCTCGCTCGAATGCTCAGGTGCGGAGGCCGGTTGGACGGAGTACACGGAATAGCCAACGGAAGGCGCCTTGGCCAGGAACAATACCTTGCCGTCTTCCAACTGCGCCGGGACGTCCTGCCCATCCGGTGCGGTAACCTTCACGGCCTGGGGCGTTCCGCCGGCGAAGTGGACCCTGGCCTCCACGACATCCTGGCGTGCGATGTTGAGCGGATTGTAGACCACTACCGGAGTGCCCGCGGTGCGCGTATTCAGCGCGGAGGCAACCGCTTCCGTCGCGCTGGTGAGCACATCGGCAAACTGGTTCAGAGCAATCACGTCGTCATTCCATGCAAACTGATAAGCGCGCGGAGTGGCCGTGCCGGCGCCCGTATCGTGAAACTGCCCGCCCATCACCAGCATCCACGCGTCATTCAGCCGTTCCTGCGGATAAGGGCGGCCGCCCATCCACGAGGCCGCGATGGAAGCTTTCTCGGCGTCGTCGGCCAGGATTTCGTTCTTGCGGTTCCAGCGCTTGTGGTAGGCCTGTGAGGTGAGCGAGCCCGCCGAGTGATTGATCAGCTCCAGATCGCCCGTATAGGTGGGCATTCGAGAGGTCATATCAGGTTTGAGGTCGAGGAACAGCTGGTCGGCCTCTGTAGAGAGGACACGGACCGGGCCATCTCCGACCCGCACCGGCTGCCCTACAGTTGCTTCAGTCCCTGCCGCCGCGTCGTCTGGATTTGGAAGCACGATCTTTCCCTTGGTGACGATGGCTTCGAGCATCTTCACTGTTTCTTCATCGGTCGCGCCGCCGTTATCGCCGGTGCCGACGTAGTGATAATCGGCGTAGACGCCGGTCACCTTGCCGTCGATGTTGATGCGGGAGACCCAGTTCACATCGTTCGCATCCCACCTGCGCGCCTGCGCGGGCGTCAATCCAGCCGGCGGCGGTGGCGGCGCTTTGCTCAGGTCATAGCGAATGCGGCTTCCGTAGCCGAGCGGGTTCAAGGCGGCAATCACACGCTCGCCATCGGGCCCGATCCAGACGCCAACGTTGAAGGGGATTCCCTCGGATGTTTTCTCGGGTGAGTCTGGTCCGCCGACTAGAGGCGCGGGCTGCCAGCCGGGGCTCAGCTTCTGCGTGGAGAAGCCCTTTACGCCGGAAGCTGCAAGGATCGTCGGCAGGGATGCCGGAAAGCCAAAGCAATCGGGCAGCATATATTCCGCGCTGGCCTTGCCGAATTCCTTGCGGAAAAATGTGTTGCCGTACAGAACCTGGCGAAAGATCGACTCTGCGCTGGGCAGGTTGACGTCGCCTTCCTCCACTGAGGAGCCGGCAGGGAACCACTTGCCCTCGGCCACGTATTGCTTCATTTGCGCATAGTCGGCCGGATAGTACTCCTTCATCAGCCGATAGCGGTTGGCCCCGGTCCAGTTGAAAATATAATGTGGATACTTATTGAAGTAGTAAAAATTCACCTTCATCGTCTTGAGTAGATACTCACTGATCGTCTGGGGAAACTCCCAGCGCCACTGCGTGTCCAGGTGCGCGTAGGGGACCACGTAGAGTGTCGGCTGCCTGGTGATATCAGGAGTATTGGCCGTCTGCGCCTGCGCGCTGAGCGTGAGTGCGATGACGGCAAACAGAAGGCTCTTTATCCAGTGCTGCATGAATACCTCGCGTGTGAACTAAGAAAATGCTTGCAGGATTTCCGGTTTCTGGTCAGGACAAGATTCGTTGTCTTGAGGAAGCTCCAAAACAGTAACTGATTTCAAAGGTTGCGGTGTTACTCGCCGCAACGAGCGCAAAATTTCGACACGAGCAGGGTCTTGTAACAGGGCACGACTTCAGTCGTGCCGAAGACACTCCAGGGCGAGTGAGGGCTTGAGTCTCTGCAGAATTTTTCGAGCCGAATTCACTTATCATCTGCACTTTTCCGCGCCCTGTTGAATCGTGCCGCATGTGGGGCAAATTCATGAAAGCGTAGGCCCCTGGGGAATGTGACATGAAGATTGGAGCTTGTTCAGAGCCCCTGAATCGAGAGTGAAATCACCGGAGACAATATAGAGTGCGAATGGAGAGTTGTCAATTGATCGTGATCGATTACACTGCTTGGTGAGATTGCGCAGCGCCTTTGCGCGGCGATGTGGCGGCAAGCCGGTTTTAAGGGCGCGGCCAGCAGTGGCGATGAACTGGCCGAGCGATGCTGGAGGAATGAGAACGCCGCTCGGTCGCGAGTCACTCTTGCCGCATATTCTGCAGCGATCTTGCTTGCAACCGCGGTGATGCGGAATGATTGCATCGTTTTGTCGCGCCCTGCTTATCTCTGGTGATGGGCGGAGGGAGCTTCTGTAGCAAAGAGTGACGTTGGTTCAAGTCCTCCATACATCGCGTGCGCAATCGACATGGGATTTCAAGGAGAGGTTATGTTGAAGAGTTCGCTGCTGAGTTTGATGTTCACCGTCGTTGTCCTTGGGCAAAGCGCGCAGGCGCCCGCGCAGGAACACTATCCCTTTCAGAACCGGAATCTCCCCGCCGAGCAGCGCATCGACAATCTGGTTTCGTTGCTCTCGCTTCAGGAAAAGATCGATCTCCTTGGAAAGACGCTGAACGTGCCGCGCCTCGGGATTCATGCTTCCGGCGCTCTGCCGAGCCCGCTTGGTTCGAACGGACAGTTTGAGGGCCTGCACGGCGTTGCAATGGACAAGGCGTGGGCGAGAAAGTCTCCGGGCGGCTCAGGAGAGTACAGCGGTATCACTCCGATTCCAACCACGCAATTTCCGCAGGCAGCGGGACTGGGCGAAACATGGGATCCTGCATTACTCCAGCAGGCAGCCGCCGAGGAAGGCTACGAGGCTCGCTACATCTTTCAGAGCTATGATCGCGGCGGCCTGATTATCCGCGCTCCCAATGCGGACCTGGCCCGTGATCCGCGCTGGGGACGTTCCGAGGAATCCTATGGCGAGGATCCGTACCTGGTGGGAACGATGGCGGTAGCCTTCGTGAAGGGCCTTCAGGGAGACACTCCGGGCTGTTGGCAGACCATATCGTTGCTCAAGCACTTTATGGCCAACAGCAATGAGGACAAGAGGACCAGCTCTTCTTCAGACTTCGATGCGGCTCTGATGCACGAATATTATGCCGCTCCCTTCCGCATGGGCATAGAGCAGGGAGGCGCCGATGCGCTGATGACCGCCTACAACGCGGTCAACGGCATCCCGATGGCAACCAGCCCTCTGCTGAAAAGCCTGGCCATGAAGCGGTGGGGATTGAACGGCATGATTGATACCGATCGCGGCGCCGTTACCGATATGGTCACGCGGCACAAATATTATCCCGACATGGATCACGCCGTTGCCGGCGCCATCAAGGCCGGGGTCAACCAGTTCCTGAATCCATATGAGCCCTATATTGAAAACGCGTTGCGCGAGCACCTGATCTCCGAAGCGGACATCAACGAAAACCTGAAGGGCGTCTTTAGGGTTTTGCTGCGGCTTGGCGCGCTCGATGCGCCGGACACATGCCCTTACACGAACATCAAAGAAGGCAAGGTGCCGACGCCCTGGGAGACGCAGAAGAGCAAGGCTCTGGCGCTGCGCGTCACGGAAGAGTCGATTGTGCTGTTGAAGAATACGCCTGCCGGGAATGCAGCGCCGCTGCTTCCGCTCGATGTAGCGAAGCTGAGGTCGATCGCCGTGGTCGGGCCGCGCGCCGATGAAGTGGATGCGGACGGCTACGGCGGCATGCCGCCGTTTGGTATTACGCCCCTGCAAGGAATCAAAGAGAAGGTTGGTGCTGGTGCCACCGTGAAATACAGCGCCGATCACGATCAGGCGGTACAGATGGCGAAGACCTCTGACGTGGCGATTGTGGTCATCGGCAACCAGCCGGTGTGCGGAGCCAGATTCGGCCGTTGCCCTGATCCTACAGAAGGCAAGGAAGCGATTGACCGGAAGCAGATCCATCTGAATCCCGAGCAGCAGAAGCTGGTTGAGGACGTTTATGCGGCGAATCCGCATACGGTTGTAGTCCTGGTCAGCGGCTTTCCCTTCACAATCGACTGGGAGCAGGAGCACGTTCCGGTCATCGTTCATATGGCGCACAGCAGCGAAGAAGAAGGTGCGGCGCTGGCTGACGTCTTGTTCGGCGATTACGACCCGGCTGGGCGCGTCTCCGTGACCTGGCCGCAATCCATCAGCCAGTTGCCGCCGATGATGGACTACAACATACGCGATGGCAGGACTTACATGTACTTCAAGGGAAAGCCGCTCTACCCCTTCGGCTACGGGCTGAGTTATACAAGCTTCAAATATTCTGACTTGCGGGTAAGTCACGCCAGGCTTCATGAAAACGGA
>JAJZNH010000368.1:0-2832 GCA_021811745.1 Acidobacteriota bacterium | reverse complement strand
AGGGGCCGTCGGAGGAGTTGAAAGGCTTCCAGCGGATCCATCTCGCCGCCGGAGAGACAAAAACGGTTTCGCTACCCCTGAGCGCGAAGTCTCTTGCCCATTGGGACGATGCCGGCAAAGGCTGGAAGATCGAAAGTGGCCGCGTGCGCGTGATGATCGGCAGCTCATCGACCGACATCCGGGCAGAGAAAACGATCTCGGTGGGAAAGTGAATTTCGTCATGAATCCCTGGCGCTTATCGTGGATTTCGCCATGAATCCGTGGCACCTTATCGCTTTCACTATGGCCGCCTTCGTCGCCTTTTTCTCGCAGGGACTGGCTTCAACCGGTCCAGGCGGTAACCCGGACAGCCTCGTGCTCCGGGGTCGTTCCCCAGAAAAGTGCCCACCCGGCGGGATCTTGGCATTACCACAGAATTTGGATGGCCGCCGTATACCGTAGCACGTGACGATGTTGCCGAAGATGCCGGAAGCTGGAATTGAATTTGGCGGGTTTTCGATCGATCGCTGGAAGACATCGGCCTATAAACAGACTTCGACTGCGATTCGTGGAAGGCTGTTCCATCGATAATAATCGATTGACAGAGATTGGCTCGTTCGATTAAAGTTTCGGATGTTGAATTTTTCCACGATAACCGGTGGGCCTGTGGAGCTGAGCGGTTAGGCTACCGGCGGCACGGAGAACATGGCAAGAGATGTTCATCGCAGTCTTGCGGCGCCCCCTGCGACGAAAGCGAGTCGCTAGAGCCGCGGCTTCATCCATTAGCATCAGGATTACACGGTTCATCAACAAAACAGCCGTTTCTGTGGCGGGAGGGTGCCTCCTACTACACGAGGGCCGAACGGACACGAGGGTGGCATGGGTGCGGGAAATCTGGTGGTGATCCAGGCCGGAGGGCCAACCGCGGTTGTCAATGCGAGCCTCTATGCGGTGCTGGATTCCGAGCGGCGGCAGAAGACCAGCCGCAGGATTTTCGGTTCCAGAAACGGGTTGCAGGGACTCATTCGCGGCGACCTGGTTGACCTTGGTTTCCTGACTTCTTCTCAATTGGAGCTGCTGCGCCACAGCCCTGGCGCGATGCTCGGCTCCTCGCGCGTCAAGCCGTCGGAAGCAGAGCTGACCGGGATTCTGCGCGATCTTCGCGAGCGAGATATTCACCAGGCGCTTTTCATTGGTGGCAACGGCACCATGCATGCCGCGCTTATGATCAGCCGCTTCTGCAAGCAGGCAAACTACGAGATGCAGGTCGGTGGCATCCCCAAGACGGTGGACAACGACATCAACGGGACCGACCGCTGCCCCGGATACGGCAGCGCAGCGCGCTATGTGGCACAGTCTACCCGCGACCTGGGGATGGACGTCCGCGCGCTCGCCCAGCCTGTATCGGTTCTGGAGACGATGGGCCGGCACGTAGGCTGGCTGGCTGCAGCATCCGTCATGGCAAAAAGGAGCGCGCAAGACGCCCCACATCTGGTTTACATTCCCGAGGTTCCCTTTGAGATGGATGTGTTTCTCGCGGACCTCGATACGACTCTCAGGAAGCAGAACTGGGCGATTGTGGTTGTCTCTGAAGGGCTTCGGGACAGCGCGGGGCGCCCGGTTTACGAGACTTCCGAGGCATCGCAGAGAGATGAGTTCAACCGCGCGTTGCCGGGAGGCGTTGGACACTTCCTGGCGGAGACGGTGACGCGCAGGCTGAAGATTCGCTGTCGCGATGAGAAGCCGGGATTGCTGGGAAGAGCGTCGATCCTGCATGTTTCGCCGCAGGACAGGATGGATGCGGAGCTGGTTGGACGCGTAGCGCATGAGGCTCTGGCGGCCGGTTGCGATGAGCAGATGGTAGCGCTCATGCCGCTGCGCAGCGGAGAGCCGGCAACAACGAAATTGATCCCACTGGAGGCGGTTTCCGGCCCAGACCGGGCGATTCCCAGGGAATGGCTTGGGAAAGGCAACCCTCCCACAAACCACCATTTTGCAGAGTATCTCCGGCCATTCATCGGAGAGCTATTGGAGTACGAAGATGTCTTCGACCGTTCAGAGTCCTACGAAAACGCCTGAAGCGCTGGCCGTGCAGAAACCCGTCGGGGTGCTGATCCTGGGACGCAAGCGCCCGGGCTTCGACCAGGAGTGGAACAAGATCATTTGCCAGCGCAGCATTGCAGCCATGCGCGAGCTGGGCTTCGAGTGCATCGGGCAGGATGCTCCGGTGATCGACGACCAGACCCTGCGCGCCGCGCTTGATGGAATTCGCGCGGCCGGCTGCGACAGCCTGCTGATGCTGCAGCCGTCGATGGGCAACGGGCAGCTCGCTTTGAGCCTGTCGCAATTGTGGCCGGGGCCCATCGTGCTATGGGCGACTCCGGAAAGGCCCGCAGATGGCAAGGTGAGCTCCTGCTCGCTGGTGGGCCAGCATCTGTGGGGTTCCATGCTCCGCCAGGCCGGCCATCCCTTTGAATTGGTCTACGGCGATCCTGACGACAAGGCGCTGAGACAGGATCTGGTGAAGGCCATCGCCCTCTCGCGCACAGTGGCGCGCCTGCGCGACGCAAAGATCGGCATGGTCGGCACGCACGCTCCCGGGTTCATTGATCTCGCGGCCGATCCCTTCCTGTTGCGCAGGGCGTTGGGAATCCAACTGCATCCGCTCAGTCTGCCGCAGTTCATCAGCCGGGTGAACAGCATTGATGAGGCAGTGGTGCGTGGCGATGTGGAGCGGGTCAAGCAGATGGGACTTCCTCTGGTTGATGTCGAGGAGAAGGATCTGGCGATGAACTCGCGCTGCTACCTCGCCATGCTTGACCTGATGCAGGAAGAAAGCCTGGATGGGCTTTC
>JAJZNH010000249.1 GCA_021811745.1 Acidobacteriota bacterium | reverse complement strand
GCCGGAAGATGATAAGGCCGGGCTTCAGTTCCTCTTTTTCGGTGACGAATGCCATAATTGGCCTCCATCGTTTGACTCGTTCTGTGCAGATTCCGTGTAGGATTTTTTCGTAAGTCGTTGAATCCTCGTTTCTGTGCAGGACTCGTACAGATAATACATGAAAAATATCTTGTTTATTTATATTTATTTACGTTATATTTGTCATCCTGAGCAGAGCAAGTGCATCGATGCACCCGCGCACGCAACGGATCCGCCCGTGAAAGAGCGTCAAAGCAGGAGCACCAAGAAAAGAGCGCCAAGAATGGAGCGCCGGCCTCCTGGCCGGCTGTCGTGCGGGTCTCTAGACCCGCACGTCCACGCGTTAGCAATGTCTTCATCGTCTCGGCTAGCCCAAAGCACCCCATAGAACAGCGGTTGCTTTTCGGCAACCTCTGTTACACCACGCCCATTCTTCGTCCTACTTCACTTTCGGTAGCGCCGCCGGCGTCCGCGGCCCGCCGCCTGAGCCCTCCACCTGCACCGCCGAGCCGGAATCGATGTCGAAGGCAACTGCATCCATGCCCGCCGGGTGAAAGGTGACGCGCAGCGGCTCGCGCTGCCATTCGGCGGGGCCGCAGGCCGGGTCCGGGTGATTCTCCGCATCGAAGGTTACGAGCTTCTTCGCCAGCACCGCTTTGCGCGCCGAGATCTCTTCCACCACGGCATAGAGGCTCTTGCCGCTCGGCGTCACTCCGCAATAGGCCGCGAAGTCGCGGAACCAGCTCACCTCGCTCACCGCCGGGTCGTAATCGCGCAGCTTGAGCGCTGTGGCGCGGCCCGTATCGCGATTCACCAGCAGCCACGGCCCCCGCTGCCACACCCAGCTCTCCTTCTTGTCGCCGGGCAGCGCATTATTCATCCTGATCGCCTCGCGCACCACAAAGCTGCGGTCGGTCACGTCGTGGTTGTCGCCGGTGGTCCACTCTTTGAAGACCCCATTGACCAGAAGCGCGCGGACCGGGAGCGTGGTTTCGTCGCCGGTCTCGAAGCCCGCCGGATCGCCCTGCTGCGAATAAGGCTCCTGGTGAACGGCGCCAAGTACAACGCTGTGAGGCTTGCGCGGCGCGGCCGTGGCGGGCTGAATGACGATGGCGGAAAGAGCAAACAGAACCGAAACCCGGATGACGTGGCGCATCTCGACCCTCGTACTACACTTCGGCGCGCGCAAAGGCTCGCGGCGAAGATAATTGTCCTCCGGGGATTGGGGTTATAGTACGCGGAAGATTGGGGGATGGTCAAAATCTAGTGGCGCCTGGCGATACAATGGCTGCAAAGGGGAAGGCATGAACAAGCCGCAAGGCTATCTGCACTCGGCCAGCGGAGCCTTGTTCTGTCTCCTCATTCCGGGCCTGCCTCACTATCGCTCTCTTTTCTTCGCAATCCTCGGCAGGTTGCTCCTCTACTGTTTCTTGGCGTTTTTGCTGCTGTTTCTGACGAAGCGCTCTCAGGATATAGCGCAGGCAATTCGCTGCAATGTCCTTGCCTCTTGCTCCGGCGTGGTTCTGCCCCAGAGCCGCTTATACAGTGCATGTTTTACTTTGCCGCTCTGCGTACTGCAAGATCCATTTCCCGTGCCGCTCTCAAAGCATCTCCCTCCAAGCCTTCTCTGGTCGTGCCTCGAATCCCGGCCGCTTCATACGGGGTTCAACCCAGGCATTTTGGACACCCCTGACATCCGCTCAGGGAGGAGAAGGCTCTTCCATGAATGACTCGCATAACGCGCTATCCGCAGCCGCCGTTCGCGAGGGATACTCGAAGCGACAGCAGGCTCTTGAAGCTGCTGTTGCATTTTCCAGACAACGCAGCCGGCGAGCTGTCGCGGCTTGCGTAATCTGCGCCGTACTTCTCGTGCTCTCGTTTTTCCTGCCGGTTGGCTTGCACGTTTCCATCGCCGTCACAGTCCCGGTCTTCGTCCTGGCAGTCTTCTGGCAGATTCACGTCTATCTGCATCATTACGGCCGGGCGATTGATGCTGCGTACCGGGCCGCTTTCTACGAGCGCGGGATCGACCGCATGAACGGCGACTGGCTGGGTAAGGGCAACGGTGGGCTCGACTTTGCGCGCGATCATCACCTCTATCAGGACGATCTCGACATTCTTGGCAAGGGATCGATCTTTGAGCTGCTGGCGACGACACGTTCCGGCATCGGCGCCGAGCGCCTGGCCGCATTCCTGCTCGATCCGGTAACCTCCGCGGAGGCTCACGCACGTCAGGAGGCGGTGAAGGAGCTTCAGCCTGCTGTTGACCTGCGTGAGGAGATCGACGCTCTTGGCAAGTACAGGTTTCAGGATTGCAGCCGGAAGCGGCTCAGTGGATGGCTCGACGAACCTCTGATGCGCCCTCCAAAAGTGCTCCCAGCGATTCTTGCTCTGCTGTCTATGTTCACTGTGGCGCTGATAGTAGCTGGTTGTGCGCGATTTTATCCCTGGGTAGAGGTGATCGAGGCGCTAGGGCTTTCGTTTGCCGCTCAGGGAGTGATTGCGCTTGCTTTCATGCGCGACGTACGCGCGCGCATCGAGGTGCTGCGCACGCTGGGCGGTGATGTCTCAGTGTTGCGTACTGGAATCGAGCTGGTCGTGCCCATGAATTTTCAATCCCTTAAGCTCCGTGGCATCGCTGAGTGTCTGTCTGCACAGGATGCCGGCAAGGCCTTGCACGCCCTGGAACGACTGCTTACGGTCATCGAACACCGAGAGGACCCATACCTCTATGGTTTTCTCGTCTCGATTGCCGCTGGCACGCAACTGGTCCTTGCCATTGAGAGATGGCGGGCGCGGCATCAATCGGCGTTTGTGCGTTGGCTTGACGCCTGGGCAGAGTTCGAAGCTTTGAGTGCGCTTGCAGGCTACGCCTACGAGCACCCGGGCGATGCCTACCCTGATTTGCTCGATGGAAAGGCATATTTCGAGGCGCTGGAGATGGGGCATCCGCTTTTGTCAGAGCGCATCTGCGTCACAAATGACGTTACTCTCGACGCCTCAACGCGGTTCTACATCGTCAGCGGATCGAATATGGCCGGCAAAAGCACCTTGCTGCGCGCTATCGGCCTGAATGCTGTCCTAGCTGTGGCGGGCGCTCCTGTTCGCGCCAAGCAGGCTCGCATGGCTGTGATGACGGTCTGCGCTTCCATTTCCATTGGAGACTCGCTGCGCGATGGGGCCTCGAAATTTCTCGCTGAGGTCGAGCGGCTGCGCGATTCCATCGCCAAGGCTCGTCGGAGGGAACCGGTTCTCTTTCTTGTAGATGAAATGCTAGCCGGAACGAATTCGAGAGATCGGTGCACAGCGGCTGGGTGGATGCTGGAGGCGCTGATCGAGGCCGGAGCCGTTGGAGCTCTCTCGACTCACG
This sequence comes from Acidobacteriota bacterium, assembly GCA_021811745.1. Next base: position 4,145 of record JAJZNH010000249.1, on the reverse strand, counting down.
ACCTGGCATTAACTGAGATTGCGCAGAGGGATGGTCTGCGCGGGATCAACGTCCATATGCAAAGCAGGAATCAGGATGATCCGCTGGATTTCGATTACCGCCTCAGGCCAGGAATTGCGAGCCAGACAAATGGGGTGGCGATTGTGCGCATGATGGGCCTGTAGGTTTGACACTGTGGCCCGTAGCCGACCCCTCGGAAATTACGTAATCGCTCCCCGCCAACCCACCCTTGCAGAGTATTTCTCTCAATTTGCTATCTTGATCTTGAGCACGAGAAGGGCTTAGCGCCCGATATTTCAGGGCGACGCTGCGAGATCGCAGCCCTCCCCGCGAAACCGCGTGGATATGGGCTGTTTTCCACTCGCGAAAACGCACACAACGCGGTGCAAAACGCCACAAAATGGGCCGTAAGTCCTTTGCTCTCTAATCTCTGCAAGTAACTCGTTCAGAATCAGATATTTGCAGCAAAAATGGCGCCGTAAGCCCTGCATTTTCAGATATTTGCATCCAGAAATGGGGGAGGGGGTGCCCCCTGCTGGCGCGCTAGCTGGCCTCCGACGCCTCCACCGCACGCGCCACGCGGAAGGCCGTGCTCTCGTTCAGATGCGCGGCGAGGACCTGCATGCCCACCGGCAGTCCGGCCCGGGTCTTTCCGCAGGGCACGGTGACGCCGCAGATGCCCGCCAGACTCGCGGTAACGGTATAGATGTCGGCCAGGTACATGGCCAGCGGGTCGCCGGTCTTTTCGCCCAGCTTGAACGCGGGAAAGGGCGAAGTGGGCGTTACGATGGCGTCCACATCGGCGAAGGCGCGCAGAAACTCCTCGGCCAGCAGGCGGCGTACCTTTTGCGCCTTCAGGTAGTAGGCGTCGTAGTAGCCGGCTGAGAGCGCGTAGGTGCCCAGCAGAATCCGCCGCTTCACTTCGGCGCCGAAGCCCTCGTCGCGCGAGTGGCTGTACATGGCCGCCAGAGTGTCAGAGCGCGGCGAGCGGTAGCCGTAGCGCACGCCGTCGAAGCGGGCGAGGTTGGCGCTGGCCTCGGCGGTCGCGATCAGGTAGTAGGTGGGCACGGCGTACCTGGTGTGCGGCAGCGAAACCGGCTTCACCGTGCACCCGGCGGCCTCGAGCGCGGCGATTCCCGCTTCGATGGCTGCCCGTACCTCGGGGTCCAGCCCCTCGCCAAAATACTCCGCGGGAACGCCGATGCGCAGCCCCTCCGCGCCTTTGTCGCTCTCGGCGGCGTAGTCCTCTACCGGAGCCGGCGAGCTCGTGGCGTCCGAAGGGTCGTGCCCGGCAATCGCGCCCAGCAGCATGGCCGCGTCGCGCACGTTGGCGGCAAACGGACCCACGCGGTCCAGCGACGAGGCAAAGGCAATCAGCCCGTAGCGCGAGACGCGGCCGTAGGTGGGCAGCACGCCCACCACCCCGCAGAAGCTGGCCGGCTGGCGGATGGAGCCGCCCGTATCGGTTCCCAGCGTGGCCACCGCCAGGTTGGCCGCCACCGCGGCTGCCGATCCGCCGCTCGATCCGCCCGGTACCCGCTCCGTATCCCAGGGATTGCGCACCGGCCCATAGGCCGAATTTTCATTCGACGAGCCCATGGCGAACTCATCGCAGTTGATCTTGCCCAGCAGCACCGCGCCCGCAGCTTCCAGCTTCGCCACCGCCGTGGCGTTGTAAGGAGGCCGGTAGCCCTCCAGAATCTTCGACCCCGCCGTGGACGGCGCGCCCTGTGTCACCAGCACGTCCTTGATTCCCACCGGAATGCCCGCCAGCGGAGGCAGCACATCGCCCTTGGCCGCCATCGCGTCAATGCGCTCGGCCTGCGCCATTGCCCGCTCTTTGGTCAGGCTCAGGTAGACGTTCAACCGCGGATTGATCTTCTCGATCCGCGCATAGTAGCCGGCCGCCAGATCGGCAGCCTTGGTGCGGCCGGCCGCCAGATCAGCGCGCAGCTCGGCTAGCGTCTTCGGCTTTTCAACAAACGTTTCTGCCGTTCTGGCTTCGCTTGCCAATCGCTTTCCCTCTTTTTGATGGTGGTCTCTTCCGCTCGTCTTCTATCGTTCAATCACTTTAGGAACCTTGAAGAAAGCCTGATCGGCTTCCGGAGCCTGCGCCATCACGGCCGCCCGATCCAGCGAGGGCCGCGTGACGTCGCTGCGCAGAACGCTCGCTTCCGCGGCAGCCCACAGTTCACTTACCTCCGCCAGCGGCTCTACGTCGGCCGTATCCAGCTCGCTCAGTTCGGCCACGTAGTCCAGAATGGCGTTCAGGTCCGTCAACATGCGGCCGCTCTCTTCTGGCGTCAGTTCCAGGTGCGCCAACTCGGCCACCCGCCGCACGTCTTCCACACTGACCTTGGCAACCATACCCGTATCTCTCTCCCACTCTTTGGCTGCACCTGGTGCAGGTCGGCTTTGAAATGCTGCGGCTCTACACGCTGCGGCAAAACTTTGCCAGGTGCGAGGTTATTCAAAGGGCGCGAGTGCACTCGTGCCGGTAACGTCAAGAGAACCAACGCGGCTTCAGCCCCTGAGCCACGCTTTCAACCCTTTGGATTTGCACCCTAGGCTGTTGGCCGCGGCGTTTTCACCCTCCGGCCTTCCGGCCAAAGCACCGAAGCTCAAGTATAGCCGCTCCCGGATTCGCTTTCCCGGTGCGCCCTGCTCGCTCAATCCACAATCAGCGTCACGCTTACGGAATGAGAGACGCCATTGGAGGAAACCGTAACGGGAATCGTATAGGTTCCCGGCGCTGTCTTGGACCCGCTACCCCCACCGCTGGAGCCTCCGCTCACATTCCCGCCCGAACTGGCGCAACTGGAAAGGCCTGCGGTTAGGATCGCTGCCAGAACCGCCAGGAACAAAGCCTTGCGCCGCTTCCAAAGCGCCAGCGGCAGCAGCAGCAAGGCGCAGGCCAATGGTAGCGCATCCCCGCCCCTCGGCCTCTCTGCGCGCGCGGACATTCCCGAGTCCCCGGTATAGATCTCGACCTCCACGTTTCCCTGCACGCCTGATGCGAGCGTTTCCGCGCCGGGATTGAACAGGCACAGCGCATTGGTGGGAAGCGTTCCGCACTGGAAGCTGAAGGCGCCCTGCGAACCATTGGGCGTGATCTTCAGTGTGTAGCTGGCTTGCTGTCCGCTGGTTACCGTCTGGCTGCCCATGCCGGAGAGCGCGACTGAGAAATCATAGCCCGTCCCGGAAAGCGCCACTTTGGCTGGCGTAGCCACCACCGAAGAAGCGATCGTCAAGGAAGCCGCTGCCGGCCCAGCCGCGCTGGGCTGAAACACCACCCCGGCGGTGCAGTTTGCGCCTGCCGCCAGGCCGCCCGTGCAGTTGTTCTGCGCAAGGCTGAACGGGGCGGTGACCGAAAGCGTGACCGAGCCGATCCCGTAGTTGCTGGAGTTGGTGACGGTGACCGGCTGCGCCGTGCTCGACTGGCCTGCCCCGACCACCGGAAAGACCAGTTGCGACGGGTTGGTTCCCAAGCCGGCTGCAAGCTGACCCGCGCCGTTAAGCGGCACCGAGATCGCCGCGACGCCCAGCGTCGAGGATGAAACCGCCAGCGCGGCCGTGATAGTGCCCGTACCGGCCGGGGTGAAAATCACCTGCACCGTGCAACTGCTTCCGTTGTTCAAGGTGGCTCCGCAAGTGGTCGCCCCGAGCGCATAACTGGCCGCAGCCTGGCCCGTGATTTGGAAGCCCACATTGTCCATCGGCGCGCCGCCGCCGTTGATCACCGTCAGCACTTGAGGGGCGCTGGCCACGCCCGGCTGCTGGTTGGTGAAGGTTAGACGCGTGGGACTCACGTTGAATGCCGGCGGCGCAACGCCTGTTCCGCTCAGGACCACGGTCTGCGTGCGAATGGAGTCGTTGATGGTGAGCGTCCCTGTGGCCACGCCCGTCTGGGTGGGCGCGAATTGCACGCTGATCGTGCCCGTGCCGGGGTGATGGGGGGCAATCTGGGTAGCGAAGTCGGTGGTTACCTGGAATGGGCCGCGGACCGTAATGGCGTTATTCGCGGGGAAGTTCAAGGGCAGGTCTCCCGTGTTTGTGATGGTGACCTGAGTTTGAATGCTCACCGCGGAAATTTGGCCGACCGCCGTATTCGGAAACGCGAGCGAATTCGTGTTCAGAATGTCGGT
>JAJZNH010000922.1:6408-7539 GCA_021811745.1 Acidobacteriota bacterium | reverse complement strand
TCGGTAGCGATTTCCTGGTAGCCGGTAAGGGATGTATTGAAAGCGACCTCACCCTGGCATTCACCAGGTGCGCCGTAGCCTTGGCCGCGGAAGATGCGCCCGTCCTCGAGCGCCAGGATTGCCTGCATCGCCTCTCCGGGGAGTGGATTCAACTGATTCTAACAGGTATTTGCGGTAAATTTCAGCCGAATTCCGCCGTGCTTATCGCACCACCCCGACATCCTTGGCGGGCCAGTAGACAAAGACCGCCTTGCCGTAGATCAGCGACCGCTCCACCGGCCCGAAATCGCGGCTGTCGGATGAAATCGACCGGTGATCACCCATCATGAAATAGCAGTCAGCGGGAACCACCATCGCCGCCATGGAGCGGTCATCGCGAAACTTCTTCGGGACGTAGCTCTCGCGCAGCAGCTTGCCATTGAGCCACACTTGGCCGTGATCGATCCATATCCTGTCTCCGGGCAGGGCGATCACGCGCTTGATGTAGCTCTTTTCCGGATCGCGCGGATAGTGGAAAACGACCACGTCCCCCCGTTCGATGGCCGAGAAGTGATAGACAAATTTATTGATAAAGAGCCGGTCGCTGTTCTCCAGCCGCGGCAACATGCTCGTTCCTTCGACACGCACGGGCTGATAGAGAAAGGTGATAATCAGTATGGAAACCGCCCCGGAGACCAACAAGTCGCGAAACCACAGTGTGACACCGCCGGACCGCTGGGCTGGCTCAGGCTGCGCCTCGGCGACCGCCGGCTGTGAGTTGCCTTCAGGGTTCGTCGTTGATTCTCGGGTCTGGCCGTCTTCAGCTTCCGTCTGCATCTCTCTTTAGTAGATTACTCGCAACCAAGGCTTCCCGGCGGGCACAGGATCCGTGGCTGATGTTTGGGCTTTCCCAGCGGCTTCGGCTGGGTTGGTGATGGGACAAGCGCAGGGGCGAACCCGGCTCCCGCGTTCGCGGCCAGGTTCGCGTCCTCCAGAACCAGCGGCCGTTGCAGCAGCATCTCCACCCGCGTACCAGAGGGGATATTCACATCCGCACCGCGCGTAAAAAGCGAAACCAGCCCCGCCGCGGCCAGCCCGCCTGCTACACCGGCAAGCCCTCCAGCAAGCGCATGTCCTGAACTCGCCCCTCCG
>JAJZNH010000922.1:0-6398 GCA_021811745.1 Acidobacteriota bacterium | reverse complement strand
TGGCTCCGATCGTGGCTCCGGTCGGAACCGCTATCTCAGCCGTTTTGCCGGCATGGCGTCCCTTATCGCCGGCCTGCTCTATCGTTCCCTCTCCATCCTTCTTCACCGACTGATCCTTCGCGCCCGGCAGGCTGTTCACCATCCCGGGAATCTCCACGACCGACCCGTTCGGAAAGATCATCGTAGTAAAGTGCATATCCAGTTGAGCCCGGCCCTTGACGCGCCCCGCGCGCTGTACGCGGTCAACCACCCCCTGCACGTAGACTCCGGCCGGGATCATCACCCGGTTTCCCACCACCACAGGAAAGATCGATGCAAGGTAAACACCGTCGCAGGGGTGGCGCTCCGGGTGTCGATTGCGCTGCGCAACTCCAGCAGGACTTTAGTCCCCGCAGGGACTGTGTAGGTCTTGCTGGCCGGCGTCGCTGCCGGCGCAGTCTGTCCCGACGCCGTAGCGCCAGACACGGCCTGGCTGGCAGGTTGCGATGTTTGCGCAATCATCTCCGGCGCGCTCGCACTCGTCCATCCGAGCACGATCACAGCCATTACCCAGGCTCTTCCTGTTCCTTGCATCAGGCGCACCGGTTCCTCCGCCAACCTCCCTATACTTAACATAGACGGACGGTATGTTCCCCGGGATAGCTTCCTCGATATTCTCAGGCAAAATCAGAACCGCTATTTTCCGTGGGCACTCGCCGTGGCGCATTCCGGACCGGAACTCCCAACTGGCCGAGCCGGTCGCTGGGGGCCGCATATCCTGGCCGGAAAAAGGAGACCGGAGCATCCTGAGGCGTTGTATCACTAGACCGGAGACGGCCACCCGGTGGCTTGACTTTGCGGAATGACGAGGTCCATCGAGTCTGCGATTCAATAAGCCCCTGAAGAATGAACAACTCTTCATCTTGTAAAAGGCTCACGAAGAATCTTCCCAACCCGTCGAAAATCAAGTGCACGACTCAAAAACTAAAATCGGATATGAGGCTTCCCAATGCATCCTGCCACGCACCTTCGTCAAGCTCTTAAGAAAAACAAACTGATTATTGCTCCCGGGGCCATGGACTGCATTTCTGCCGCCGCAGTCGAACAAAATGGCTTTTCGGCTATCTATATGACTGGCATGGGCACCTCCGCAAGCCGTCTGGGCTTACCCGATTACGGGCTTGCGACCATGACGGAGATGGTTGCCAATGCCGCCGCAATGACAAAAGTAGTGAGTATTCCCATCATTGCCGACGCCGACACCGGCTACGGCAATGAGCTCAACATGACTCGCACCGTGATCGAATATGAGCGTGCCGGGGCCGCAGGCATCCATATTGAAGATCAGGTATCGCCCAAGAAATGCGGCCATCTGGATAAAAAACAGGTCATCTCGCGCAATGAGTTTGTCAGCAAAATCGCCGCTGCCGTCAGTGCCCGGACCAACCCTGATTTCGTTTTGATCGCGCGCACCGACGCCAACGCCGTCACCGGCTTCGATGACGCCATTGATCGCGCCAATGCCGCCCTGGATGCCGGAGCGGATATGGCCCTTGTCGAAGCGCCGGAGTCCGTCCAGCAGCTATTGAAAGTGCCCCAACTCGTCCACGGCCCGTGCGTGCTCAATATTCTCGTGGGCGGCAAGAGTCCGCTGCTCTCGTTTGATCAGATTAATGAAGCCGGATACCGGCTGGCGTTTCTCTCGGATGTACTGCTGGGTTCAGCCTTTGCCGCCTACGACACTGTGCTGAAACAGGTACAGGATGCCACCTGTTCGGTCACCGCGCTCAGCCTGCCTCATATCGCGCCGGCACGGGAGATATTTCGCCGTCTTGGCGCCGAACGATGGGATGCGCTGCGCAGCGCATAACAGCCGGCCTCAGCCATAGCGGCTCATTTCCATTCGCGTTAGGATGCAAATGAGAGATGAGCCGCCAAAGTACGACCTCAATACCGCCGTCATCCCCCCAGCGCGAACAGTTCGCCGAGGTGTATCGCGTGCTTGAAGAAGCCGTCGCCGCGCATGCCTTCCCCGGCTGCGCGTTCGGCGTGCTGGCCGGCAATACGGTGGCGCTGCAGGATGGGCTCGGCCACTTTACCTATGAGCAGGACTCGCCCGCCGTCACCGGAGAGACCGTCTACGACATCGCCAGCGTCACCAAGGTTGTGGCCACCACGGCCGCGGCTATGCTTCTCTATCAGCGCGGCCTGCTCGACCTGGAAGCGCCACTCGGCGACCTGTTGCCGGGTTTTGTAGTAGGCAGACCGGCAGGCGACCGGGCCCGCCACGTCAGGCTGCACCACCTTTTGGCCCATAACTCAGGCCTGCCGGGCTACGTCGAGTTCTTCCGCAGCGCCGTCAGTCCGGCCGCACTCTTGCGCGCCTGCCTGCAGCTCCCCCTGCAAGCCGAACCGGGCACGCGGGCCGAGTACTCCGATCCGGGCTTCATCCTGCTCGGCAAAGCATTGGAAGTGGTCACGCGCGAGCACCTGGCCCCCTGGGTATACCGCGAGATCATTCTGCCGCTCGGAATGCGGGCAACAAGATTCTGCCCCCCGCCGTCAGCGCGACCCTCCATTCCACCCACCGAAGTGGACACCACATTCCGGCATCGCCGGATTCAGGGCGAGGTGCAGGATGAAAACGCCTGGGTTCTCAAGGGAGTCGCCGGACATGCCGGCCTATTCGCCAATGTGCCGGATCTGCTGCGCTTCGCGCTGGAGATCCTCCGGGCCGTCCACACCGGCAATGGCAATCAGGAAACCCCTTCCCTTTTTCATCCTGCAACTGTTGAGCTTTTCGCCCGGCGTCAAGGCCCCGAGGGCAGCTCGCGCGCGCTTGGCTGGGATACCCCGTCGCCGCCGTCCGCATCCGGCCACCTTTTTCCGCCGCATTCCATTGGTCATCTTGGCTTTAGCGGCTGTTCGCTCTGGATAGACCTCGATGCCGGCGTTGCCATTGTGCTGCTTACGAACCGGACCTGGCCCGGCCGGCATGAGGCGGAAAGCCAGTTGATCCGGACGGTAAGGCCCGCTTTTCATGACGCCGTCCGCCGGGCTTTGTGATGCGCCGCAATCTCCGTTCTACTATACTGGTGGGTGGGCCCGAGAATCTTGTCGACGTTGCGTAATTTCCCGTTACAATGAAATTCTGGGGGCTGATGCGATGCTAACTGGCACAGCAGTGCAATGGACAGAAAGCATTCATACAAACGATAACAAGTTCGATCAGTCATCTCTCCTTCACCAACTCATTACCGAGAGCCGAAATGACGCGTCACAAGGACTTGATACAAAGTCCGCAATTGAGATTGCGCGCATCATCAATCATGAGGATGCCAAGGTTCCCGGAGCAGTGAAAAGGGCGCTTCCCGAGATTGCCCAGGTGATCGACCAGGTGGCGCGCTGCCTGCGCGACGGTGGCCGTCTCATCTATGTGGGCGCGGGTTCCAGCGGACGCATTGCCGCTCTCGACGCCTCCGAATGTCCTCCAACGTATTCCACCGCGCCAGGTCAGGTGCAATACATCATGGCCGGTGGGCCGAAGGCTCTGGCCTCCGCCGTCGAGGTCAATGAGGACTCCGAGGAACTGGGCCAGCGCGACATCGCACGCCGCCGGCCTACTCGCAAAGACATCGTCATTGGAGTCTCCGCATCGGGACGCACCCCCTATGTGGTCGCAGCCGTGGCGTATGCCCGCGCCCGCGGAGCCCATACCGCCGCGGTGACCTGCAACAATGGAACTCCGCTGGCCGAAGCCGCCGATACCGCCATCGTCGCCGAGGTCGGTCCCGAGGTGATATCCGGCTCCACGCGCATGAAGGCCGGAAGCGCCCAGAAGATGATCCTGAACATGATCACCACCGGCGCCATGACGCGGCTCGGCTATGTGTACGAAAATCTGATGGTCAACGTGCACATGCAGAACTCCAAGCTGGTCGAGCGCGGCATTCGCATTCTGATGACCGCCTGCAAGATTGACCGCGCCACTGCCGTCGAGACCATCAAAAGCGCCGGCCGCAGCGTACCCGTTGCCCTGGTGATGCTCAAGGCGAAAGTCGACAAGCCCGAAGCCGTACGCCGCCTCGCCAAGTCCGACGGCAACGTACGGCTGGCCATCGAAGACACCGTGCTGGAACTGTAGCTCGTCGCCTCACCCCGGTTCTCATCGCCGGCGCCGGTGTCTCATTCAGCGATTGCCTGACGGAAAAAAATTTCCCACGCGCTGAATCTGTGCGCCCACGCTCCGCAGCTTCTCTTCGATGCGCTCGTAGCCGCGATCCATGTGATAGATGCGGTCCACAATGGATTCTCCGTCGGCCACCAGCGCCGCCAGCACGAGCGATGCCGAGGCCCGCAGGTCCGAGCACATCACCGCGGCGGCCGAGAGCGGCGAAGGCCCCCGCACCGTAGCCGTGCTTCCATCCACTTTGATGTTGGCGCCCATACGCACCAGTTCCTGCACGTGCATGAAGCGGTTCTCGAAGATATTTTCTTTTACCAGACTGACGCCTTCGGCCTGCGTGGCAAGCGCCATGTACTGCGCCTGCATGTCAGTAGGGAAACCCGGGTATTCCTCAGTGGAAATATCGGCCGCGCGCAACTTGCCGCCGCCGCGCACCCGCACCGCATCCGGCCCCTGTATCTCCACGCGCGCGCCCGCCTCTTCGAGTTTGGCAATCACCGCGCCCAGGTGTGAAGGATCGCAGCCGGTAATGGTCAGATCGCCACCCGTCATCGCGCCCGCAATCAAATACGTGCCGGCTTCGATGCGGTCCGGGATGATCCGGTGACGCGCGCCATGGAGACGGCTGACGCCCTGTACCCGGATCGTCGAAGTTCCCGCGCCCTCAATCTTCGCGCCCATGGCGGTGAGCAGCGCGGCCAGGTCTGCAACCTCAGGCTCGCGCGCGCAATTCAGCATCTCCGTCTCGCCCTCGGCCAGCACCGCAGCCATCAGAAGATCCTCCGTGCCGGTCACGGTGATCTTGTCGAAAACCAGGCGTGTTCCCCGCAGTCGCTCCGCGCGCGCCTCCAGGTAGCCGTGCTCTTGAGCGATGGTTGCGCCCATCTTCTCCAGGCCCTTGATGTGCAGGTCGATGGGCCTGCCGCCGATAGCGCAGCCACCCGGCATGGCCACGCGCGCCATTCCGGCGCGCGCGATCAGCGGACCCAGCACCAGCGAACTGGCGCGCATCGTCTTCACAATTTCGTACTTGGCCAAAGGATCGGAGAGCGTGTGGCAGCAGATTGTGGTGCGGTCGCGTGCCTCGCCTTCGCGCAGCTCCACCACCGCGCCCATCGATGCCAGCAACCGGCGCTCGGTCTCGATGTCGCGCACCTGCGGAATGTTTTCGAGCGTGATCTCGTCCTCGGTCAGGATCGCCGCCGCCATGCAAGGCAGCGCCGAGTTCTTTGCACCCGATATGCGGATGGCGCCCACTAGCGAATTGCCCCCACGAATCACGAACTTATCCATGAATTTCGAGAAACTCCTTTAAGTGTGCGCGGGGTTGGCCGGCCCGCCTGCTCCCGACGCCCTGGTGCCGTGTCCGTAGATTCTTTGGCCTCGTGGGTCTCATCCGCCCGGCGGACGAGACCCAGGGCACCCAGGACCGAGGGTTCGATACAAGATCATGTGGACATGGCACCAGGTCCTATGACCGCTGAAAGATGTATCAAGCCGGGGTGTCTGACTTCAAGATGCAAAAACGTGCTGTCAGCAACCCGGCGTCAATTAGTAGGAACGCATGGGTGAGGCATCGCCGGTCATCGCTCTCTCAGCACGTCTCTCCGCTACCCGGTTATTCCGACGCAAACCCGGCACGCATCACATGGGCGCCAGGTTTCCTTCCGCATCGAACTGCATCTCGCGCGCTTCTCCGGCGATGCTCACTCCCGGACGCCCTGCCAGCAACTCCGCACAACATGCCGACATCTGGATGCGCTCCAGGCTTAGAGTATTGGCAATCCGCACCACCCTCAGCTTCTCCGGATGCAAGGTGGCAAGCGTGGAGATCGCAACAGAGATCGTCTCGCGGTCCGAATCATAGTAAATGGGGATCTTCGCGCCCTGCACGCTCGTGGACGTAATCGCATTCACGTAGGTGTATTGCATGTCGAGCGCCTTGACGGTGGCCCGGTTGAGCTGATTCACGATCGCCTTCGGTATGCGCGCCGGACCGAACAGCCCGAACCACGTTTCGTACACGTAGCCCGGCACGCCCGCTTCAGCGACGGTCGGGATGTCCGGCGCCGCAGGCGTGCGCTTCGCGGAGCTCACGGCGAGCGCGCGAATCCTGCCTGCGCGCACGTAGGGAAGATACACGGGAATGTTGTCCATCGTGAGCGCGATCTGGCCCCTCATCACGTCGGCGAGCACACCGGCGTTGCCCTTGTACGGAACGTGAACCATCTGG
>JAJZNH010000464.1 GCA_021811745.1 Acidobacteriota bacterium | reverse complement strand
AATTTCGTAGAACTTGCGCCGGCAGTGCGCCCAGCATGCCACTTCGTAGATGGCGCCGCCCACTCCGACTGATGAGCAGACTCATTTGGCTGCCTCCTCGCGCCCCAACGAACCATGCATGCGACTTCCGTTGCTCCCTCCAGGCGAAAGCTACCGCCGCAGGAAGCGCGCTGACTTAAGGGCACCTCAACATATGCCGCAACTTCACTCGAATTGAAGGAACTGAGAATGTGCCATTGCTGGCGGTCGCCTGCTGTTGGGAAGATATTTGGCGCAAGGCCACAATGCCCAACCCGGAAGAACTTTGGAGCGTGCGCGACTACCTGCGCACTAGGTGGGGTCTCGATCGCGAGTTTGAAGACGGCCGGATCGAGGAGAGGAATTGGGGTGAGAAAGAACACTCCATCATCCAAGGTCACTTGCCATTCTTGTTCAACCTTCGCCGAGCCGATTGAAAGATTAGGGCTTCCCGAGGCTGCGGACCTAAACACGAACGATTCGATCTCTCGCATCCGGCGTTCTGGTCGTCCGTGCCGGCGAAAAATCGGGCGGTACGTCACTCAACCGCCGCTGATCGCCATCGGAATCCTCTCTCCCGAAACCACCCCGCGCGAAATGCAGGAAGGGGCCGCCGAGTACCGATCGTTTGGAATCGAGCATATCTGGATCGTCGGTTCTGGGCTGCGCCTCGTGTAGCGCGCTACCGGATCGAGCCCTGAAGAGATTCGCACCGGCGAACTGGCCGTGCCCGGAACCCCGATCCACGTCGTGTTGAGCGAGATGTTCGCAGAGCTGGACGCCGAGAGCAATCCCACAATTGGCCGTTGATTCCGGAACCCTGTCCCTCACTCCGCGTAGGCTTCTTCTTCCACCCTGGCCCGCTCCACTAGACTCGCCGGGTAATAGGCGTTGCGGGCGTACTGCTTGATCATGCGGTTGGTATTGAAGAAGGAACCGTTGAAGGCAATGGTGGTGCGCATCAGCCGCGCCCACTGCTCGGGCGGAGCGAGATACAGAGGAATCACCGCGCTTTCGAGCTTGTTGTAGAGGGCGATGGCTTCCTCCTGATCATCGGTGCCGTCCTCGATCGCCCATCCTGTCACTCCTTCGATGCAGCCCTCGATCCACCAGCCGTCGAGAATCGAAAGACTGGGTACTCCGTTAAGGGCAGCCTTCATCCCACTCGTGCCAGAGGCTTCATAGGGCCGGCGCGGCGTATTCACCCACACATCCACGCCGGCTGTGAGCAGGGCGCCCAAATCCCAGGCGTAGTCTTCCAGGTAAACAATGCGCAGCGCGTCATTGGAAAGCCGCCCTGCTTCCTCAATCACGTGATGGATCAGCGCCTTGCCCGGTTCATCTTGAGGGTGCGCTTTGCCCGCGTAGAGGATTTGCAGACCGCCCGCCGCCGCAGCGATCCTCTGCAGCCGCTCGGGATCGGTGAAGAGCAGGTTGGCGCGCTTGTAAGTGGCTGCACGGCGCGCAAAGCCCAGGGTCAGGACCTTGGCGTTCAACACAACCCCAGTGCGCGAAGCGACCTCGGCCAGCAACTCGTCTTTGGCGCGCGCGTGCGCGGCCAGAATCTCCGTCTCCGGCAGCTGAACGGCATTGCGCAAAAACAGGTGGTCGCGCCGCCACGCGGGAATGTGCTCGTCCAGCATCCGTTGGACCGGCGCTGACATCCAGGTAGGCGCGTGCACTCCGTTGGTGATGGTGTCAATCGTGTACCCCGGAAACATCTGGCGCGAAATCTTCCCGTGCTGGAGGGCCACGGCGTTGGCGTAACGCGAGAAGCGCAGCGCCAGCAGCGTCATATTCAGCAGCCCATCCCGGAAGCAGCCCAGCTTTTCCAACCGCGCCGTGCGGTCGCCGCCCAGAATGCGGATTGATTGCTCCGTGGAGAAGCGGTCATGACCCGCGGGAACCGGGGTGTGCGTCGTGAAAACACATTTGCCGCGCACCTGTTCAATGTCCGCCTCGGTTGCCGCGCCCAGCGGTCCTCCACCCAACTGGCTCTCCAGCAAGGCCAACGTCAGCAGAGCGGCGTGCCCCTCGTTCATGTGGTAAGCGCTCACGCTCAGGCCCAGTGCATGAACCATGCGCACCCCGCCCATGCCCAGTACGATCTCCTGTTGCAGCCGATAGTTGGTGTCGCCACCATACAGATGGTCCGTCAGGCCACGATCCCACCCAGAGTTGCCGTCCAGGTCGGTGTCAAGCAAAAAAACCGGCACAATGTGCCCAAAACGGCCCTCCAGGTCATAACGCCAGGCTCGCACAGTCACCACCCGGTCTTCGATTGAGACCGTTATCCGCGCCGGCTCTTCAGTGCAGAATTCGGCCGGATCCCACGGCTGTACGTCTTCGGTCTGCACCCCGCTCGGATCAAGGTGCTGCTGAAAGTAACCCTTGCGGTGCAGAAGGGTGACAGCAACCAGGGGCACCCCCTGGTCGGCCGCGGAACGCAGCGTATCGCCAGCCAACACGCCAAGGCCGCCAGAATAGGTCGGCATGGACGCATGAATCGCAATCTCCATGGAAAAGTAAGCGACTCGGCCGGTGAGGGGCAAAGCTTCGTAGCTGAACGGTTTGTTCGCAATTGATGGCATGGCGTCGATTTGCCCAAAGTACGCCCAACCCGCGCAAACATCCTGCGGGGCAGAACCCCTACGGAAGCTGGACATGCAATAAGCTGTCTCGCCGCGACTCTCTGGGCAAGACATCCCCCGATTTTAGCAAAGTTCGTCTTAGCGATCGCTTATGTCCGCGCAACCCTTTTCCGCAGAGTAAGATAGACGACCCACTTGTCTTTGTGCATCCCCGCCGGCTAGCAGCATCCGCCGCGCCGGATTCGGGCCCATTTGCGTTCTTTAACTTGGCATTAATCCACTCGACGCGCTCCGCCGGATGCATGGCAGACGTAGATCTGCGGAACCATGCCGAACTGGGCCGTGTAGCGGCCGCCCAGCGCTTCGGCAAAAGCCTCTGCCTGCGCCTGTTCCACCAGGTTGATAGTGCAGCCCCCGAAGCCTCCTCCGGTAAGCCGGGCCCCGATCAATCCAGGCAGATCCTGTGCCAGGGCCACCATGGCGTCGGCCTCCACACAACTAGCCTCAAAGTCCCGGCTGTAGCTCAAATGAGCTTCGGCCATCAGCCGCCCCAACTCTTCCATATCGCCCCGGAGCAGAGCTTCGCTGGCCGCCACGGTGCGCAGGTTCTCGCTGATGATGTGGCGCGCGCGCATCAACGATTTGGGCGCCATCTCCTGCCCCCACTTGTCCAGGTCATCGAGGGTCGCATCGCGCAGAAACTTCACGCCCGCCCGGTGGCTGGCAATGACCGCACAAGCAGCCTCCGATTCGGCGCGACGGGCCTTGTACCCGCCGCCCACCACCGAGTGCTTCACCATCGTATTGGCGATCACCAGAGCCACATAATGCGGAATCGGCGCCAGCCGGAAACTCAGATCGCGGCAATCAAGCAAGAGCGCATGATCCTCGGCGCCGTTGGCCGAGACGAACTGGTCCATGATCCCGCAGTTTGCTCCCACAAACTCGTTCTCTGCGCGCTGGCAAAGCCGCGCCACCACTGGGCCTGGATAGTTAGCCCCAACCAGTGACCCGACAGCCAGGGCCGTCGAAACTACCAGCGCGGCGGAGCTGGACAGGCCCGCGCTGAGGGGGACGTCGCTCCACAGGCTCAGGCTAAAACCCGGAATCCGGTGTCCCTCCCCAGCCAAAATGGCGACCACGCCAATCGGATAATCGCTCCAATGATGGCCAGCCTTGACGGGCAACGCCGTGGCTTCAAAGCTACGTTCTTCTCCGTAGTTTTCGGAGTAGATCACAATCTTGCCATCCGTGCGCGGCGAAATTCCGGCCAGGGTGGCGAAGTCGATGGCCGCGGGCATTACAAAGCCTTCTGCATAATCGGTGTGCTCGCCGATCAGGTTTACCCGGCCCGGAGCGGAAAAGACGGCCGGCTCGGCGCTAAACCGGGCGCGGTGCAACGAACGGAATGCGGCGGGATCATGCATTTGAATGAACAACCTCGTCAA
Source organism: Acidobacteriota bacterium (assembly GCA_021811745.1). Next base: position 3,491 of record JAJZNH010000464.1, on the reverse strand, counting down.
AATCAGTAAGAAATGCGTGCTCTGGGAATTCGCTTCCGCCTCCCCAATTCGGGCCGGCTATCGTCCTATCACCTCAGCGCAGGCCTCGGTGAGCCGCTTCCAAATCTCGTTCAGCCAGACATCGTGAACCGGCTTCATGAGCACAGAGCGCAAACAGGTAATCGTAACAGGCGCCTCTGCACCCGCTTCTTCGCCGTTCAACAAGAACCAGGAATGCGGCAATTGTACAAGAGCTAGGTGAAGATCCCGCGCGGCGCAGGCGTCGAAGGCCCGCTGAGCTGCCGCCGAGGCCTCCTGAAAATCCGCCGCGCGCAGCGCCCACACCACAATGTCCAGTTCCGGCGCCCCGGCCGCCAAAGCCTGAAAGCGGCCATCCTGGCGCAACCTCCGGTCCAGTTCGAGAGCCGCCGCGCGGCCGCGTGCGAGTCCACGGGCAAACTCGCCTCCGGGAACCAGCGGGAGCAATTGCTGCGTCGCCCAAAGGGCCACTGCCGCCGAGCCCGCGCGCGAGCACTCTAAACTGATCTCGCCCAAATGTAGTTTGTTAGATGTGAAGTACGTGTACGGCGAATCGTGCTTATAAAACCGCCCCACAGCCGGATCGCGGAACAGAATACAGCCGCACCCATACGGTTGAAGACCATGCTTGTGAGGATCGATGGCGATTGAATCCGCCTGACCAATGGCCGCGTACGCGCGCCGCGCTGGCTCATCCAACGAGTCGGCAATTAGCCCGAAGTAGCCGCCATAGGCCGCATCCACGTGCGCGCGGAAACCGTACCGCTCCCGTAACGCAAGAATCTCGTCCAACGGATCCACCGCACCGAGAGCCGTCGTGCCTAGTGTCGCCACCACCGCCCCCACACCGCCGCGACGCAACTCCGCCTCCAGCGCCTCAGGACTCATGCGCCCGCTGCTGTCCGTCGCAATCTCCGCGTATTCCAGCTTGAGCACGGCCGAGATGCGGCGGTGAGTGTAATGCGCCTGCTCCGAGCCCACAATCCTAAAACTCCCAGGCCGCTCTGCGGCCAGTTGCCCGGCAATCCAAAGCGCCTCCAGATTGGCCAGGGTGCCGCTCGAGGTTAGGTGGCCCAGAGACTCGCTCCAACCGAACATACGGGCGATCTCCCGCACCGCCTCGATCTCCATCTCCGAGCTGGCCCGCCCGCCATCGCGCGCATGGTTGTTGGGATTGATCTTCATGGCCAGCGCGTAGGCGGCCCGCGCCACCGGATGCGGCGGCTTGAGCATCTGACCGGCATAAAGCGGATGGAAATAAGGATAGTTATCGCTCAGCCGATGCGCCGTAGCTTCTAGAACCCGTGTCAGCGCCTCCACGTCAGCCGCAGGCTCAAACTCCGGCAGGGCCGCAAACTCCTCCTCCAGCAGCTCCGTGCCGCGGGACAAAAGGCCGGGTACAGGATCGCGGGACATGAGGATGACTCTCAGTATAAGCGCCATGCGGACGCTCAGGCCCTGTCCACATAATTCCGCAATGAGAAAGTGTAGGGTCCCTCTCCTGACCGGCGGTAGTGCGGGTCTCCTGATCCGCACATGGCCGCATTCGATTCCCAACCCATCCAGTCACGGCTCGGGTGTAAGGCGTCACTCATCCGGCCGATTCTGCTCCTCCGGGCATGAAAGCCCGCTGGGGACTCTCCGGGTACGGCAAGAGACGATGGCCCGCACAGCGGGCAGAAGACGCGAGTCCCACGGCGCAAGCCTGGGGGATAAGGACGGAATCCGCGAGTCCAGCCCCGCAGGGGAGGCGTTAGGACTGCACCGCCCCCGGCTCCTTCATCGCACGTAAAGAGGCATCTTGCCCCGCGTCTTCACCCTCAGCCGATACACGCTGCTTGTCGCCGTGATATACAAGGTCTCGCCGCCATCGGCCCAGCCCAGATTGGCTGCCACCTCCGGCAATTTGATCTGGCCCAGCACCTTGCCGTCCGGCGTGAGGATACGAATTCCACCCGGCCCCGTGGTCCACAGATTGTCCGCCGTGTCCAGCTTCAGCCCATCGGGAACGTCCGGCGCGGAGCCGGGATAGGAGATAAACCGGCTGGCATTCGAGACCGAACCGTCGGCCGCCACTTCGTACCGAGCCACATGCATATCCGGCTCGGAATTGCAGACGTAGAGAGTCTTCCCATCGGCCGAGAAGCCGAGGCCGTTGGGCCGGGTCAAGTCGCGGATGGGAGCGGTCAGCTTTCCACCGGCATAACGGTAGACGCCATTAAAGGCCAGTTCCTTGGCCGGATCCTGGTCTTGGTCGATCAGACCATACGGCGGATCGGTAAACCACAGCGAGCCATCCGGTGCAAAGACCAGATCGTTGGGGCTGTTCAGTCTCTTCCCCTCAAACCTGTCGAGAAAGCTTTCAATCCTGAGCTGGGCGTCCAGGCGTGCGATGCGGCGCAGCCCGTGTTGCATCATCAGCACCGACCCGTCCTTGGCGGTGACCATGGCGTTCGAACCTAGGAATTTGCCGACCGGCGGATTCTCAAACCCACCCGCATGGTCGATCAGGAGCTCCAGCGCGCCGTTTGGCGCCACGGCATACATCCCATTCCCGACCAGGTCGGAGAACCAGAGCCGCCCCCCACGCCACATCGGGCCCTCCGTAAATTGGAATCCCGTGGCGACTCGTTCGATGGGTGTATCAGGAGCAATCAGCGCTTCGAGAGCGGGATCGAGATGGACGATCTCCGCACCCGACACGCGCGCGGTCGGTTCACTTGCCTGCTGCATCGGCTTCCTCCGCTTTCATTTGTTGAGGACTTCGCTTGACCAAGACGAATCGGGAATGGCGAGCGCGAACAGAGCAGCCGCGCCTAGACGCTGTCGGTCAGCAACACCAAGTAATCATTAGTGACGGTGTTCTCGATCAGAGGCCACACCCGCTGATGAACCTCCGACGCAATCCACCGCTGTCGTAGCTCCTCGCTCTTGTAGGTCAACTGGAAGCGGTAGTTGATGTTGGGCTCCGGTACCGGTCCCCCCTGGATCACCTTGCGCAGCTTCACCATCTTCAGGTCCATAAACCCCTCAAACTTCTCCGCCGCCGGCTTGAAGTCCCGATGAAAATGGTCCAGCATCTCCTGCTCACGTTGGGGATCGACCGCCAGATCGCAGTAGAGCACGATCGGCTTCCCTCCCCCCCCTGCGTCGGTCCCAGCCGCCGTGTTGAAAGAAAGTCGTTCTTCCATTGCCAACCCCTTGATTTCTATGCATGTTCTTGTGCTTCTGCTTCAGACGTTTCGGAGCCGCGCATTCGCAGCCAGGCCAACCGGACCATGCCGCAAGTTGAACGGGCCGAATATACGTTCCCCCCGCTCGGACTGTCAAGCACAGCCGTGTACCCTCCAGGGCCGACGCATCTAAATTTGGCCGGGGATCAGGTTGGCTATCATCAGGGTTGCTATATGCAACGGCCTAAGAGAGCGATGCGATGGGGATATGGAAAATCCCCTGCGCTACCTGTCGGAATT
>JAJZNH010000731.1 GCA_021811745.1 Acidobacteriota bacterium | reverse complement strand
CCCTACGTTACACCCATTTGGTCGAGTGCTTTTCCAGAGAATGCAAATGCGGCGGACTGGCTTTCCGCTCAACTGCGCGGGAAAACAGGCCTGGAAGTTTTTCGGTCAGCAAAACTCAACTCAAGTGTCCGGCGTCAATGATTCTTTCCCGCCGGAACAGATTGCGGATGGTGTCGTCGGTGGGAAAGCGCTGGATGCCGGGCAGGGCGTGCAAGGCGCGATCACCGCGTACCAGACCGGCGTGAGCAAATCGTTTGGCCCCGGCCAGCACCGCGATCAAAAACGCCGTCAGGGTTATGGTGGGCTCGATCTGGTTAGGCGAAGTGAATCGGAAGGGTATATGCTCGCGCACCTTGCCGGCGAAGTTCAGCTTTTCAAGAAAAGCCACAAACACAGCCACGCCGCCTAACGGCGTTCCCGCGCGAGAACTCTCGCGCAAGACCATGCGCCGATGGGAGAACAGCGACCTGATCTCACGCGGCACTGAATTATCCGCGGTCTCTGGTTTCTTCCTCTTGTTTTCTCCGGTCTTGCTTGAAACAGAAAGCGGAACTTCGGGATTCAGGTTAGATTGAGATGGATCTAAGCCCCCGCGCCTTGGTCCCAAGAGCTTCGCGACCTCCGGCTCGCTCGCCCTGCACAGCAGTTCATCCTAACCGGTTCCTGTCCATCGGCCCGCAGCTTCGCTCCACGCTTCCTCCCCACAGTCGGTCGCCCTCGTACTGTTGCGCTTCGCTTCGTTCGCTGTGACCTGCTTACGGCGGGACTTGCACCCGCAAGAACGCGCCTATGCTGGGCGCATCACGAAAGAGCCCGCCTCCTGGAGGCGGGCTCTTTACTTCGCAGCTTAATCGATCGGGGAGGCGGCTCTTAAACACCCACGCCGAACTCGCTGGCGGCTTTTTCGCCGGCGTTTGAATAGAAGTCGTAAGGGGTGCGCCGCTTGAACCTGTACCGGCTGGTCAACTCGTATCCGACATAGATACCGAGCGCGGCCACCGCCATTCCCGCAGAGAACCAGCCAATCACTCGCAAGGCGGTTGTCGAGCTTTCTTTTTCGCCGACGGAGGGATCTTCCCCGGGCAGAAGGGGTTCGGGTTCAGCAGACATCACGCAGGCACTCTCCTGTTTCCCCATGATACCGCAGTTTTGATTGAGCTGGCAGGCGGCTGGCGGCGTGTTTTACAAGATCTTGATTACTCAGTAGATTCAATTCGGGAAAGCCAGATCGCCTGTTCCGAAGCGGGCAGGAAGCTGGCGAGGATGGAGTTGGCGGCGAGCCGGCGGAGTTCTGCGCGCGTAAAGCCCTGTTCAGTATGAGCCAGCAGGTACTCGCCCGCGAGATCGGAGCCGAAGAAGGCCGGATCGTCCGAGTTGACGGTGACGAGCAGGCCACGATCGAAGGCGCGGCGCAGCGGGTGCTCCGTAAAGCTGGGGCAGAGGCCGGTGCGGATGTTGGAGGTCGGGTTCATCTCCAATGGAATACTCCGCAGCTTCAGCTCTTCGATGAGCGCATCGTTCTGCAAGGCCGACAGGGCATGACCGATACGCTCGGAGCCGATGGAGAGCGCTTCCCAGATGGCCTCGGGGCCGGTGGTTTCACCGGCATGGTTGGTGAGGCGAAGACCGGCGTCGCGTGCCTCGGCGTAAAGCTCGCGATAGGGCGCGGAGCCGGTGCGGCGTTCATCGCCGCCGAGACCGATACCGATGATGGAGGGGTGCGCGGGGCGCAGCTCGGCGGCCTTGCGGAAGACGCGTCCGGCTTCTTCGACGCTGAAGTGGCGGACGGCGTCGAAGATCCAGTAGAGCGAGAGACCGAGTTCGCGCTCGGCGCGCCGGCGAGCACGCTCCAATGCTTCAAAGATAGGCTCGAAGGCGGCGGCTTCCTGTTTGCGCCAGTGGTAAATGACGCCGACGGAGACGTAAACCTCCGCGTGGACGACGCCCTGCGCGGCGAGCTGCTGCATCATGCGCCAGGCGGCGAGTTCATAGTCCGCGGGCGCCGCAAGCTGCTGGGTGACGGCCTTGAAGGCGAGCATGAAGCCGGTGAAGTCAGTGAAGTGGTAGAGGGCTTCCGCTTCGGCGAGCGTGATGGGCCGGGCATCGTGGCGCGTGCTCAGCTCGACGAGCGTGGCGGGAAGGATCGTGCCTTCAAGGTGAAGGTGCAGCTCGGCCTTGGGAAGGCGGCGAATGAAGGACTGGATCTCGGTCACTCTTTGAGTGTAGCGGGAGCCGGGTTGGCAGAAGAGCTCCGAGGTGCGCAGTTACCGCATCCGGCTCCCGGCTTGCTGTTTTTTAGATGCGACAAAGCTTCAGGTATGCCGGCGTGCCCTGCGATCGAGTAGTTCTCAAGTTCAACTGACGATCACCGATAAGCATTGTGGAGAAGTGCGTGGCCACGCAAGTCAAGCCAGTGAGATCTTCTGATTGCCCTTCGGATGAGCCGCCTGCTGAGCGGCGATATTTTGCGCGGCAACCGATCCTCGATGCGCGCCGCAGAGTCTATGCCTACGAACTCCTGTTTCGCAGCGGGCCTGAGGTGGTCTTTCGCGGCGATGGCGACCACGCGACACGCACCATGCTGGACACGACCGTTCTGTATGGCGTGGAGGAATTGACAGGCGGCCCGCCGGCTTTCGTGAATTGCACCATGGACGCGCTGACAGGGCGCCTGGTGGATGTGCTGCTGCCCGGTTCAACGGTGCTGGAGATTCTGGAGACACTGGAGCCGACGCCGGGATTGATTGCCACCTGCCGCAACCTGAAGACCCTTGGCTTCAGAATCGCGCTCGACGATTTTGATTGGAAGCAGGGGATTGAGCCGCTGGTCGAAATTGCCGATTACATCAAGTTTGACTTTCTGCAACACGACCGCACCGCGCGCCAGGCATTGCTGGATCGGCTAAGCCGCTATTCGCACACGCTTCTTGCGGAGAAGATCGAGACTCAGGGGGAATACGAAGCGGCATCGGCCGAGGGTTTCACGTTGTTCCAAGGGTACTATTTCTGCCGTCCGGCGCTGCTGGAAGCGCGCCAGATTCCGGGCAACAAAATCATGCAGCTTGAGATTCTGCGGGAAGTGCACAAGGACCCGATGGATCTGCACAAGGTCAGCCAGTTGGTCAGGCGCGACGCCGCCATTACCTATCGGCTGCTGCGGCTGGTGAATTCGCCGGCCTGCGCCATACGCCAGGAGGTGCGCTCGGTTGAGCTGGCGATGATTGCGATCGGAGAGCAGGCATTCCGGCGCATTGCCACGCTGTCGATTGCCAGCGCGCTCAACTCCGATCAGCCTGCAGAGATTCTGCTCATGGCGTTGGCGCGGGCGCGCTTCTGCGAGCTTGCCGCCGGGCGCTGCCGGCTTGATCCGACAGAGCAATACCTGCTCGGGCTGCTCAGCCTGCTCCCGGCAATGCTTCGCGTTCCCATGCAGGACGCGTTATCGGCCCTGCCGCTGCGCCGGGAGATTCGCGAGGCCCTGACCGGGGTGCATAACAAAGAGCGCAGCCTGCTTGACTGGATCGAGGCGGCGGAATGCGGAGACTGGCCGCGATGCGATGCCGTTGCGCAATCGAAAACGCTGCACGAGAAGGAATTACAGCATTGCGCCGCGGAGGCAAGGATCTGGGCCGACCGCACGCTTCGCTCAGCGCAATGAGTTGATCTTGACGGCCATCGAGCGTATTCGTCGAGCGTCGTTCAGCACTTTTTGCGCTGGCGGCCAGAGCGTCGGTCAACGTCCGGCGGGGCTCAGCGGCGCCAGGTGCTTGGTGTTCTGGTAGGTGTAGGTAATGCGATGGATGACGGTGATCGTGGAGAGCACGGCCAGCACCCACAGTACCGGCGCCATCACTCCCCAGCGGTTGAAGAGCGCGCCCAGAATGATGAGCACGATGCGCTCCGGCCGCTCCATGAAGCCCACTTTGCATTGCCCGATCAGCGCCTCGGCGCGAGCGCGCGTATAGCTGACCATGAGCGATGTGACCATCACGAAGGCGACCAGCACCACGTATCTGAACCGGTTGATGCGCCCGTAGTAGACCAGCAGGCCGAAGAACAGCACCACGTCGGAGTAGCGGTCGATCACCGAATCGAAGAAGGCCCCGAAGACCGTCACCTGGTTGTTGCGCCGCGCCACGCGCCCGTCGACCATGTCAAAAATGCCGGCGCCGATGATCACCAGACCGGCGTAAAGAAACATCCGGACGCCGTTATAGGCGTTGGCGTGGCCGAAGAGAAAGGCCGCGGCAATGTTGATGATCAACCCAATGAACGTAAGGACATTGGGGGAGATGCGAGTAAGGGCTAATCCGTATACGATGCGGTCGAGAAGCCAGCCGCATGCGCGGCCAAAAGCACTGGTCCAGGTGGTCATGCCGATCTTCCTTGCTACTGCTCCGCGCCGCCAGCTCCGTTTTGGGGAACCTCTTCGCCGGCTTCGTCGTGAATCGTAGTGAGTTTCAGGACCTCCAGTTCGCGTTTGCCATTGGGAGTGACAACGACGGCCACGTCGCCTACCCGCTTGCCCACCAACCCCCGGCCGATCGGCGAGGTGGTGGAGATCTGGCCGTTGGCCACGTCGGATTCTTCGCTGGTCACCAGGCGGTAGATGATCTCTTCATCCTTGGTCGAGTCGTAGACCACCACGGTGGAACCAAAAGCGACCCGATCTTTGGGAATATTGGCCAGGTTGACCAGGGAGAGCTCAGCCATGCGCTTCTTCAGCTGCCCAAGCCGGGCGTTCACGAAGTCCTGGCGCTGTTTCGCCATGTGGTATTCAGCGTTCTCTGAAAGGTCACCCAGGGCCACCGCCTTCTTGATCTCGGCGGGAAGCTCATGGGCAAGCTCATGCTCCAGAAGCTTGATCTCTTCGAGAAGCTTTCTCTTGATGTGTTCGGGCATCTATGGTCCGTAGCGGGGAGCGAGGACGGCTCCGGCCGCGAGAGATGAACGATCTAGAGACTCCATTATACGCGGAGAGCCCCCGGACCGTTGACAGGCGGTTCCGGTCTTGTGCCCTTGCTTCCAATCCGGTCCGTCAGAAACCCGTCTGGGAGAACCGAATGATCCAAATAAACCCGTGGCAAATGAATGGCGGTCATCGTCGCTCATCGAGGAATGATTGCAGGATCAGGGTGGCCGCTACCTGATCGACCATCCGCCGGTGCTGCTGGCGCTGGTGTCCTGCTTCGTAGAGGATCCGGTGAGCCTCGTGCGAGGTAAGCCGCTCGTCCCACATATGGATGGGGAGCCCGGTCAGCTCCCCTAACGCGGCGGCATAAGCCTGTGTTTTAGCGGCTTGCGCGCCTGGTTCTCCGGAAAGATGCAGCGGCATTCCTACCACAATCCCCGCCACGCCGAACCGCCGGGCCAGGCGGGCCAGGGAGCGCAGGTCTTCGCGGGGGTTGCGCCGGCGTTCCAGCGTGAGCACAGGCTGCGCCGTCAGCCCCAGCTCGTCCGAGACAGCCACCCCGATGCGGCGATTGCCGACATCCAGCCCGAGGTAGCGAGGATGAAGTACGTCTGCCAGCTTGCGGCTCCAGGATTCCAGCTTAATGCCTCCGGCTCCCGCAAGGAGTCCCGTATGTCTTTCCTGCCATGCCCGATACAATCAAAAGATAAAGAGTCCCGCGGGGCTTTTTTTGCGTCTTTAATGAGTGATTCAAGAATCAGCAGAAACGGGATGGCGAACCGCAAGCGCAGGAGCAGAAAAAAGAGGGGGAGCTCCGGAGTTGCGGGCGCTTTGCTGGGGTTGCTTCTGGCCGCGCTGGCCGCGTCCGGAGCCGCGGCATGGCTGATTCTGTCGCCGTACGGGCCACATGCTGAGACGTTTGTCGAATTGGCGCCGGGATCGTCTTCAGTGCACATCGCCCGGCAATTGGAAGAAGCCGGGGTCATTCGGAGCCGGTTTGCCTTCGATGTGCTGCGTGTGTGGAAGCGGGGAAGACTTGAGGCTGGTGAGTACCGGTTTGACCATCCCGCCCCGGCGATCGAGGTTTATGAACGGATAGCTCGCGGCGACGTGGTCACGGAAACTTTGACCGTCCCCGAGGGCGAAAACATGTTTGAGATCGCCGCGCGAGTCCAGGAAGCGGGGTTTGGCACTCGCCAGCAGTTCCTGGATGCGGCGAAGAACGAAGCCGGCCTGGTGTCTGATCTTGACCCCGGCGCAAAAAGTCTGGAGGGTTACCTGTTTCCGGATACGTACAAGTTTTCGCACGATACGAGCCCAGCCCAGATTGCCGCCGCCATGGTCCACAACTTCCATGTAGTCGCCGCTGAATTGGGGCTGCGGACGAATGTGCACGAGGTGGTCACGATTGCTTCGCTCGTAGAGCGCGAAACGGCGGTCGGCGTCGAGCGTCCCCTTGTGGCAAGCGTCTTTGAGAACCGGCTGGCCAAGCACATGCCGCTGATGAGCGATCCCTCGGTGATCTATGGGCTGGAACTTCAGGACCGCTGGCGGGGCGAGATCCACGAGAGCGACCTGACTTACAACACCCCGTACAACACTTACCTGCATGCGGGCCTGCCGCCGGGACCGGTGGCAAATCCCGGCATCAAGTCGCTGCGTGCCGCCATGCACCCGGCCAAAACGGATTATCTCTATTTTGTCGCCGCCGGCGCCGATGCTCAGGGACACTCGCTGTTTGCGCGCACGCTGGATGAGCACAAGCGAAACGTGGACGAGTACCGGCAGGCCCTGCGGAAGGCAGGTGAGCGATGAAGTCGGTCCGCGGTCTGGCGCTCGTCTCGGCCCTCCTCCTCCCCTTCTTTCTTTCGGGGTGCTTTCTGGTATTTACCCGGCGCAAGCTGCCTGTGCCGAAGACTCCCACGGTGGTGCAGACCGTCACTCCGGATGAGCTGGTCGAACGCCTCAATCAGCGCTGGGACGGGCTGCAAACGCTGAGTGCGAAAGTCCAAATCGCGGCCACCGTGCTCAAAAGCAGCGAAGGTCTGGCCAAGGACTACACGACCTTTCGCGCCATGATCCTGATTCGCAAGCCAGAGGACCTGGGCGTCTTCGGGCAAATGCCGGTCGTGCATACATGGATGTTCTACCTGGTAAGCAACGGGCAGAACTTTACTGCTTATATCCCCTCAAAGAGCAAGGCCTATCGAGGTTCGGACTCCTCGACAAAGAACATTCCGCCGGAAGAGGGCCCTGTCTCTTCGGCAAAGTCCGTGGTTGACCAACTGCTGAGCTTGCGGCCGGGAATGTTCTTTAACGCGATGGTAGTGCGAGGCCTGTCGCCGGAAGATTACTACTCGGTAACTGCGGATACGGAAACGATGGAGGATCCGTCGAAAAAGCACCTCTATTCCATGCCCGAGTACATCCTGAGCATTACGCATCATGTTCCGGGCAGCCGGCGTGATATTCCGGTGCGCGTTATCACCTTCAACCGCGATGACCTCCTTCCGCATCAACAGGACATCTACGACGAAAATGGCAACGTGCAGACACAGGTAACCTACACAGACTACCAGGACTTCGGTTCAGTCAAGTTTCCTGCCATCATCACGATGAAACGCCCGATGGAGGGCCTGCAACTTGTTCTGTCAGTCGAGAGTGTGAAGGA
>JAJZNH010000814.1 GCA_021811745.1 Acidobacteriota bacterium | reverse complement strand
TTTAATGTAGAAGGACCACCGTCTCTCTTCATCAACGAAACCCATAATGGAAACCATCGCGTTCTTTTCCGCCTGGTGGGGACCAAAAGCAACCGTATGGCGATCGGAGCGCGCGTGACTGTTTATGCAGGGGGTTTGACCCAGATTGATGAGGTCCGGGGCGGTGGCGGCTACAACTCAAGCAGCGATACGCGTCTGCACTTCGGCCTGGGAAAAGCGGCAATCATATCCAAGGTTGAAGTGCGCTGGCCGAGTGGCCTGCATCAGGTATTTCAAAACGTTCCCGCAGACGTCATCTATGAAATTACCGAGGGACAAGGAATTCGTAAGCTCATGGACCTTCACGCACCCTCTGCTTCACGCACCCTCTGATCGATAACTTATACGCCCAGGTATCCCAGCTTCTTTGTATTCAAACAGCCGGTTCCAGACACAAGCTGTGCGGAAACCAGGTGTCCTGAGCGCATCGAAAGGGGTCCAAATGTGAAGGTCATTCCTCCCATCGCAATTCCCCGCAGAATATAAATCAAGAACCGGAGCTTCTGCCGCAATTGCCTTTCCATGCGTGCGCCAATGTTATCTAGATTCATTGCTGTCCAAAATAAACCGATAGGTCTTGCGGCTTGAGGAGTAGGATTGCGGGCTGATCCCCGTTGGGCGGTGTAAACAAGTACCTTTATTTATTTACACCGCCTTAGTCGTCTCCCCGCCTCGGCAACTGTACCAAGCCAAAGGAACCGCCGCTAGTGCGGCAGTTCGTCCGATCCCAGGATGGTGAAGGACGCGTGTTGCGCTTGCGCCGGCGCCATGGGATCGCCCGGCTGCGAACCGCCGACAGCGATTGAGTAGCTGCCCGCCTGCACCAAGCGGATGCCCTTGGCATCGACCTCGGAGAGCTGACGCGGCGCAAGTTGAAACGTGACCTGCCGCGTCTCTCCGGGCTGCAGATGAATCCGTTCGAATCCCTCAAGCTGCAGATGCGGCGACAGGCCGTCGTTGCCGTTCTGAGGCGGGATCAGGTAAAGCTCCGCAACTTCGTCGCCGGCGAGCTGGCCGGTGTTGGTCACGTCTACAGTCGCGGTCAGGGCATCGCCCGCGCGCACGGAATCCGTGGACAGCTTCAGATTCGCGTAGCTGAACTTCGTATAGCTCAACCCGTAGCCGAAGCGATAAAGAGGCTTGCCGGAAAAGTATCGGTAGGTGCGGTTCTTCATTGCGTAATCGGTGAAGGGCGGAAGCTGATCGAGCGAAGCATAGAAGGTAATCGGGAGCCGGCCGCCAGGATTGTTCTTGCCGCTGAGCGTGTCGGCAATTGCCTGGCTGCCGGCTTCGCCCGGATACCACGCTTCGAGAACTGCCTTGGCGTTCTGCTGCATCCAATTGACTGAGAGCGCGGAGCCATTCAGCAACACCGCAACCATCGGCTTTCCGGTTGCGGCAACCTTCTCAAGCATCTGCTGTTGGGTTGCCGGCAGGGAAATGTCGGTGCGATCGCCACCATCGAATCCCTGCAGGTGGACCGGCATCTCCTCACCTTCAAGATGCGGCGACAATCCGACCATGGCGATTACCAAGTCGGCTTTTTGGGCGGCATCGACTGCGTGCTGGATGAGCATTTCATTTGATGGCTGCCACGCGAGCGTGAAGCCCGAGCCGATCAAGGTGGAGGCGCGCTGCATCTCGATCTGGATCTTCTGCGCGCGGGTATTGGCGAACTGCAACGTGAAGGGCACGGGATCGCGCTCGTGCGAGGTGTCGCCCTCGACACCTCGCGGCGCCTGCACGCTTGCATCCGTTGAAACCACCTGCTTGCCGTCCACGGTGATGGTGAGGTGCTCTTCCGCACCGCAGGGACGGCAGCGGCCAAACTGCAAAATGAAGTTGTAGCTGCCTGCCGCCGGTGGAACGATGACGCCGGTCCAGCGAACCGAAAATCCGCCGTCCGGATTGCCAGGCAGCGGGCTGACGGCGGACCAGTCGAAATCGAACTGCGGATCGACGCGCGTCATCACCGGCTGGCCGGCAAACTGATTCCCTGCAAAATATTCGGCCTGCAAGCCTTCCACTTCCGACTTGGGCGACGGCCGGAACAGCGTACGCGGCGCCGGTACAGCGAAACCTTCTGTATAAAGTGAGCCTTGTTCATAAACTACGCGGGCCTGCGGAAATGCGGCCTTGATGGCATCCACCGGCATCTCGGGGTGCAGCGCAACGCCGTTGTAGTTGCCTTCGAGCGCTGCCAGCGAGGCGGCATTCGGCCCAATCACGGCGATGGTCTTGTACTGACTTGCGTTCAGCGGCAGGATGCCGTCGTTCTTGAGCAATACCATCGATTGATCGGCGGCTTCTTGTGCCAGCTCGCGATGTGCAGGCGAGTTGACATCGCTGACGGGAATCTTGGTGTACGGCACCAGCGACGGCGGGTCGAACAGCCCCAGCTTCATGCGGGCGACGAACAGCCGCCGCAGCGAAACATCGATGTCGGTCTCGGGAATGATTCCTTGCTTCACCGCATCCGCAAGCGCCTTGTACGTTGAACCGCAGTTGGTGTCGGTCCCGTGCAGCAGGGCATCGGCGGCCGCATGCGCCGCGTCGGTCGAGGTGTGGTGCGCGTCCGCATGCCAGAAATCGGCAATTGCGCCGCAGTCGGAGGTCGCGTATCCCTTAAAGTCCCAGTAGCCGCGCAGCACGGTTTGCATCAGCAGATCCGAACCGCAGGAGGGCTGCCCATACACAGCGTTGTACGAGCACATGATGGAGTCCGCCTTGGCATTCACAATCGTCGCGCGGAACGCAGGCAGATAGGTGTCCCAAAGGTCGTGGGCCGAGGGGTCGACATTGAACTTGTGCCGGATGCTTTCCGGTCCCGAGTGCACGGCAAAGTGCTTGGGGGTGGCAATCACGCGGTAGTACTTGGGATTGTCGCCCTGCATACCCTCCACAAAGTTCATGCCAAGTTGCGAAGTCAGGTACGGGTCTTCGCCGTAGGTCTCCTGGCCGCGGCCCCAGCGCGGGTCGCGGAAGATGTTGATATTCGGCGACCAGAAGGTGAGGCCGTAGTAGATGGCGTGGTTGCCGTGGCGCAGCGCGTCATTGTTCTTGGCGCGCGCCTCCGTCGAGATCACCGTTCCGATCTGCTTTACCAGCGGCGCATCCCACATCGCGCCCATGCCGATGGCCTGGGGGAACATGGTGGCGTAGCCTGCGCGGGCCACGCCATGCAGACCTTCGTTCCACCAGTCCAGTTCGGGAACGTCCAGTCGCGGAATCGCCGCGGAGCTGTTGGTCATCTCCGAAACTTTTTCCTCGAGCGTCATGCGCGACACCAGATCGGCGGCGCGCTGCTGCGGGGTCAGCGCAGGATCGAGATAGGGAAGCGGGCGGGCCGACTGACCCACGGCGCAAAGTGAACAAGCGGCAAGCAACCAGCCAGCAGCTGCGGGAACCAAAGTGCGCATGGAGAGCCTCCTTCGAACATCGACAGTGAACAAGATTCGCAAGCGAACAACCGCATGAAGGCGCGAACCTTATGCATGGTGAAAAGGATACTGCGTTCAGGCCTGGTGCAGGACGCAAGGTCGTACCTGACGGACATTCTTTTAGGTGGAAGCGTATCCGCGGCATGGCTTCTGTCATGCCGCACGAGTTCCATCGATGCGAACGATGGCTTCGGCCTTTCGGTGGCGCTCGATTGCCGCTGAAGCCCCGGGAGAGTTTGTGCGCACCCGGCAAAATTCCCCATGAATCGCGAGCCTTTGTTCACCGTCCCCCCGCCTGCTTCCAGTGCACCATGGGCAAGCCCGCCACCGGCGCGCGGAAATGCGGGATGCGGTTGGCGCGCAGCGAGCCAATGTACAGCGTTCGCAGGTCCGGCCCGCCAAAGGTGACGCTCGCCATCCACGGCGCAATGCCCTGGCCGGTGGCGAACAGCACCTGCTCATTCACCTGGTTCTTGAAGAACGCGTCCTCGAGCGCGCGCACTTTGGCGGGATCGCCCTCGTCGAGAAATACTTTCAGTTCGCCCTGCGGCGTCAGCGCGAACAGCTTGTCGGAGTACACCATGGTGCCCCACAAATTTCCGTAACTGTCGAAGGCGATGCCATCGGGCCAGGCGCCCTTGCCCAGGCTCGACGGGCCGAAGATCTCGCGCTCGCCCAACTCACCGTTTTCCTTTACGCGCAGGCGGCTGATGCAGCCGCCGGTCGTCTCGGCAACATACAGGTACTCCTCGCGCGCGTCCATGCGGATCTCGTTCGTGAAATGGAAGCCCTCGGCCATAATGCGGAAGTTGCCATCGACGTAGCGTGCGATGTAGCCGTCGGGCAGATCGGGCCGGAGCGCGTGCATCCAGTTCTTGATGCGCGTGGAGATGGTGATCCAGATACGGTTCTTGGAGTCGCGCAGCGCGAAATTCACCTTGCCGATCGGCTGTCCATCGATGGAATCGGCCAGCACGCGCGACTCACCCGTGCGCGTCATCGCCTCCAGCCGGTCGGTGCCGAAGTTGGCAATCAGAATGTCGCCGTTTTCCGCAAACGCCAGCCCGTTGGGCAGCGTGCCTTCCAGGTAGCGCGTGGCCTCCGTCGCGGCGCCGCCAAAGTGCTCCGACTGGCGCTGCGTGACGATGTTCTGCCGCCCGTCGAGCAGAATGTGCATCACGCCGCCGCGCGCATCGGCCGCCCACAACGAGCCGTCCGGCTCCGCCAGGATGCACTCGGGGCGCTGCAGATCGTGCCCGGTGTATTGCAGTGCGCCTTTATCGACCTCGAAATCGAGGATGGGGTTCCTGCCCGGCAATGCGTTCCTCCTTCAAGCGGCGCCCTTGGGCGCCGGCGGTTTCTGTTCGTACTTCGGCCCGGCGACTGCGCGATTCGCAATGGCCGGGCCGGACGGATTCCACTCTCTTTGTATCAGGTGAGGCGCAGGCGTTACTGGCCCTTCGCCGCATGGCTTTCCTGCGCGCGCATCTTGTTCCAGTAAATGAACGTTCCAAACCGCGTCGTGGTCACGATGTCCATCGCGCCATTGTGTTTCAGGTCGACCGCCAGCACATCCGAGCCGACCCCGCTGCGATTGTCGATCAGGTGCGGAACAAAGCGCGCGCCTCCCGGCGCATTCTTGTCGCGCACCGTCTCAAACCAATACAGCACCGGCGCATCCCTCGGATCGGGATCGATGTTCGTATCCAGATGAGAGAAGTAACGCTTGCCGGCGATGAAATCCGGGATTCCATCGCCGTTCACATCTGCATAAGTCGAGCCGTGCAGCTCGGAGAAGGCGACTCCTCCGGCATTCTTTGTCGAAAAGTCGTCCATGATCATGTGGCGCACAAACGAGATGTTGCCTTTTGCATCGCGCTTCTGCTCGAACCAGGCCAGACCCCAGCCGTGCGCGTCAAGCGAGGTCACCACGTCGTTCAGGCCGTCGCCGTTCACGTCGTACACGGCCATCACACTGCCCCCCACGATGCCGCGATGATACTGCCCAAAGACGGCGGGATGATACTGCCAGGGGTGGTCGGCTGCTCCGGTGGCGGGATGCTCCCACCAGCCGTACATGTTCACAATGTCCAGCCGGCCGTCGCCGTTCACATCGCCCACGCCGATGCCGTGCGCGGTGCCGTAGCCCTGTTCGGAAACGGTGTGTACGATCCACTTGCCGGTCGGGTTGCTGGGATCGGGCTGCGCGTAGCGAACATACCCGCCGCCCATGTAGACCAGCGCCGGTTTGCCGTCGCCATTGAGATCGCGAAGCACCGCAATCTCGCTCTGCACGCCGTCGATCACCTTGTAGCTCTTCCAGCGCCGCCCTTCGCCCTTGGGATTGACATAGAGGATCCCGCCCGAACTCGGGCCGGAGCCGAAATCCACGGTGAGCACGTCCGGCCAGCCGTCGCCCGTAAAATCTCCGGCAAATTCCGTCGTGTCCTTGCTGGCAAACTCGGTGGTCGGGTTTGAAGCCGCTGCCAGCCAGATCTCCCGCGAAGTGCGATAGCCGGGGCCATAGTAGATATACGGGCCGGAGACAACGTCCGTGTATCCGTCATGATTAAAATCCGCCGCCGACGAACTCCACCCGTAATAGAAATCGCTCAGGCGCTGGCGGCGGAATTCGGCCGACATCTGGTGCGGTTGGCGCACCTTCAATCCCATGTCGCCGACCGCGACCTCTTTGAACTCCACCTCTCCAGCGCCTCCGGCATACAAGGCCACCGGGCCGTAGCCATCGCTGTCGCCCACCGCGCCCACCTCGCGGCCGTCGTTCAAATGCGCGCGCACGATGTTGGCGTCGAGGAAGATCTCGGTCGTGTTCCACTCACCGGGACGCAGTTTCGTGTCCGGGGGGACCAGCGGCAGCTTCACGTCGTAGTGGGGGTAGTGAAATTGGCGCTCCGGGGTGCCCGGCGGCGGCGGCGGGGGCGCTACGCGGATCAGCCCGCCGCCGCGCCGCATCTTCTGCTTCTCCGTGATTTTGCCCTGCGCATCCACCGTGACCTCGTACGCGCCGATGTCGGGGTCGGTGAGCGACACATAAATCCCCTGCAAGCCGCCATCGGGGGTCTTTTCCGCGCGCAGCAATACGCCTGTCTCACATCCTGACGGGCAGCGGAATTCAGCATAGAAATTCACATCCTGAATCGACTGGTCGAGCACCAGCCATCCGCCGCCATGTGGGATGGCGCGCACCTCGCCCCCCGCGGCGGTCCAGGTGGCGCCGCCAAAGGACTTCCAGCCCTGCAGACTGTTGCCGCCGAGGGTGAATTGCGGGTGAAACGAAGGGCCTGACGCGAACGCTGCTGGAGCCGCAAGCAGTACAGCAGCGGCCATCCATGCCTGGCATTTGTTCAACAAGGTTCTGAACTCCTGTTCTTTTCGTGTGAAAGCGTCCAAACGCCCTCGAGCTTCGTCATTAAAACATGCTTGTCTACCGCGGCAATGTTGCGTATTATGCAAAATAAATTTCTTATACCAGGGACCCCGCAAGTATAGCAACGCCAAGCCGCGCGTAGTCAAGAAACTCTTGATGGTTTGACGAGTCCGCCGGCGCGCACGGTGCTGTCTCCCGGCGAAGTTCTTGAAACACGGGTCACCGAATGGAAATTGCCTGCGTCCGAACTCTGTGGCGAGCAGGTGCTCGATCGAAGGTGCCGGAAAGGGAATGCGATGAAGCAACGGTATGCGGTGATGGCCTGTTTGTGCGGCGGTCTGGCCTGGCTGGGCAGCGCGCACGCTCAGAAAGAGACCAGTTGGCCAAGTTTTGGAAATGATCCCGGCGCAATGCGCTATTCGGCGTTGACGCAGATCAACACCGAAAACGTGACCCAGCTCAAGCTGGCGTGGAAGTTCGATACCAGCTCCGTGCAGGGGAACGCGGCTCCGGAGACCGCGCCGGTAGAAAATCACAGCATCGGCGCCGAGCCTCCCGCCCAACCCGCCTCGTCGGAGGGAAAGCCGCATCTGGGCAGGTTGCGCTTCCGCATCCTTCGCCGCACGGAAGACATCCCGATCGTCGTCGACGGCGCGATGTATATTTCGACGGCCTACCACCAGATCCTCGCTCTCAATGCCGAAACCGGAAAAGTGATGTGGGAC
>JAJZNH010000900.1 GCA_021811745.1 Acidobacteriota bacterium | reverse complement strand
TCCGCAACCGCCACGTGAATGCCGTCAGCTCCTCCTCGTGCTCCAGCGTGAGCCGGAAGGGATGCTCCTCAACCAGGAAAAACCAGTTCCCGCCCCACGCCACGTCCCCGCGCACTTCGCCGTAGCCGTCCAGCACCACGGCAGCATCTTTGCGATAGCGGTACGCCGGCACATTTGAGATGGTCACGTCGCCCGTCTCCGCCAGCGCAATGGTCACGTCGCCCACCGGCGTCTCGATCCGCTGCTTGCCCGCGCCAATCCGTCCCAGGTAGCGCAGGGTCGCAGCCACCCCGATCATGCCGTGGCCGCACATGCCCAGGTAGCCGGCGTTATTGAAGAAGATCACGCCTGCCGCAGCTGCCGGGTCCACCGGCTTCACCAGCAACGCGCCCACCAACACCTCCGAGCCCCGCGGCTCGCACAGGATCGCTCGCCGGCAGGCGTCGTGCTCCCGGCGCAGCACCTCCAGCCGCGCGGCCAGCGGCCCCGAGCCCAGATCGGGCCCACCAGAAAGCACACAGCGAGTCGGCTCGCCGGCCGTGTGCGAATCGATGACTTCAATGCGCGAGGGCAGCGTGAAATTCGACATAGAATTGCCTGGAAAATTGTACGCGTTCTTCCGATTCAACGTTGGAATTCCATTCGCTCGCGAGTGCAACTCGACCGCTCCGAGATGCCATTCTTCAAGTCGATTCTTTCGTATGCATATTGAGTGAAGCAGGGGGTGGCCGGCGGATGCCGGCGCACCAATCTGCCGCAGTCGTCTTATAAAATCAGTCACGACAGTCGTCCGTTCCGCAGAGCGCGAGTCTACTGCATCCCTGACGCCACAGAAGTGGCGCTGGACGGACCGTAATTGGAGGTTGCTGGTTGTGTTCGAGGGTCTTCAACCATTTCGGCGGAGGGACGTCCTGCGCGATGCGCGCGCGGGCATTACCCTGGCCGCAATGAACATTCCCCAGGTCCTGGGATACACGCGGATCGCCGGGATGCCGGTCGTGACCGGGCTCTACACGCTGCTGGCTCCCCTGGCGACTTTCGCTGTCCTCGGATCGTCGCGCTACCTGGTGGTGGCGGCGGATTCTGCGACGGGGGCGATTCTGGCCGGCGGACTGGCAGGCATGGCTCCCATGGCGAGCCCCGCCTGGGTCACGCTGGCCGGCTATGTAGCGCTGCTCACCGGGGCATTTCTGCTGCTGGGGCGGCTCTTTCGCCTGGGATTCATCGCCGATTTTCTCTCGCAGACGGTGCTGGTGGGCTTCCTCACCGGAGTCGGCTTTCAGGTGGGCATTGCCGTGTTGGGCGAAACGATGGGGCTGCCAGTCCACTCGCAGCGAACCATCGGACAACTGGTGGAAGTTGTGCACGAATTGCCGATGCTCCATCTTCCCGTGGTGCTCGTCTCGGGAACGGTGATGGCCGTGGTGCTGGCCCTGCGGTATCTGGCGCCAAAGGTGCCCGGACCGTTGGTTGCGGTCGTGGGCGTGACGGCGGCGAGCGCGTTGTGGCACTTCTCGGCGCATGGAATACCGACCGTCGGCACAGTCGCCGGCGGGCTGCCGCATCCCAGTCTGAATCGGCTGCCCTGGCACCAGATTCTGGCGCTGGTTCCGGTGGCCGGGTCGTGCGCCATCATGATTGTGACGCAGAGCGCGGCCACGGCGCGCGCCTACGCGCTGCGCAATGGCCAGAAGCTCGACGAAAACCGCGATCTGATGGGGCTTTCCGCGGCAAACCTGGCGGCAGCGCTGACCGGCACCTTTATGGTGAATGGCAGCCCCACGCAGACGGCGATGGTTGAGACAGCCGGCGGCGAAAGCCAGAAGGCGCAACTGGCAACGGCCGCGGTGGTTCTGTTCGTCCTGCTGTTTCTCACGCACCCGCTCGAGTATCTTCCCCGGTGTGTGCTCGGCGTGCTCGTGCTGCTGGTTGCGATTCACCTGATTGACGTGCGCGGAATGCTGGCCATGCGGCAGGAGAGTCCCGGCGAGTATCTCGTGGCCCGCATGACGGCAATCACCGTGGTGGCTGTCGGCGTGGAAGCGGGCATTCTGCTGGCGATGGCGCTGTCTCTGGTGCGGATTGTGCGTCACAGTTACCGGCCGCATACGGGTGTCCTTCAGCTCACGAACGGCAATTCCTGGAAGGTCGCTCCCGTTGCTCCCGGAGTGGTTACCGACCCGGGCCTGGCGCTCTATCGGTTCGGCTCCTCGCTCTTCTACGCCAATGCCAACCGCTTTGCCGAGGAGTTGCTCCGCCTGGCCGGCTCACGGCCCTCGGCGATTCGATGGATCATCGTGGATGCGGAAGCGATCACCCAGATCGACTACTCGGCGTCGCGCGTGATTGCGCAGCTCAACGGAGAGCTAAACAAGAATGGCGTGGCGCTGGGATTTGCCAGGATGTCGCCGGACACGCTGGCGGATTTTCACCGGCACCATCTGGCGGAATGTATTCCGGAGTCGCGCATCTTCGCCCGGCTGCACGATGCCCTGAGTGCGTGCCGAAAGGCCGAAGAGCCTGCTGAACCGCTGAACCCTCAAGACACATCGGCGTAGAGGAACCGCTGGCCGCGATTGGGAAGCAGATCCTTTCGGCGGCAAGTGTTGGGCGTTGCCGCGCTGGTCCCCATGCCAGCCCTGCGCGGAACGCCGGCCGTACGAATCAAGGCCAGGCAAGGCATCAAACGCAGCTTCTATTGCTTGAATAAATCCTTCACTTCATGAGGCGGGCAGCGAAAATACTGCTGGGGCGCGTGGACCTGAGCCCCAAAGTGCGCCGCCGCATGCCAGGGCCAGCGCGGATCATAGAGGACTGCGCGCGCAATGGCGATCAAATCGGCGTCGCCAGAAGCGAGTACTTGTTCAGCCTGGTCGAAATCAGTAATCATACCCACGGCCACCACCGGAATCGCCACCGCATCCTTGACCCGGCGCGCCAGCGGTACCTGATAGCCAGGGCCGAGGGGAATCTTCGCCGGGAGCAGGCCGCCGCTCGATACGTGCACTAAAGCACAGCCACGCCTTTCAAGTTCCTGCGCGAAGACGCATGTCTCCTCGATCGACCACCCACCCTCAATCCAATCCGTACCGGAGACGCGCATGGTCACCGGCTTACCCGACGGAAAAGCGTCCCGGATGGCCTCAAAGACCTCCAGGGGAAAGCGCATGCGGTTTTCAAGCTTTCCGCCATATTCGTCATCGCGTTTGTTGGAGAGTGGCGACAAGAACTCGTGCAG
Organism: Acidobacteriota bacterium; assembly: GCA_021811745.1. The sequence continues at coordinate 4,408 of JAJZNH010000900.1, read as the reverse complement.
AAGATAGCCGTGTGCACAGTGAATTTGAATGGCGTCGATTCCCAGTCGCGCGGCGCGGCGCGCGGCCGCCGCAAACGCATCGCGAGTACGTGCTATCTCTTCACGGCTCATGACCATCGGAACAGCGTCAGAGGGTGCGGCCACGAGCGGCGAAGGCGCGACTGTGCGCCACCCGATAGGCGACTCCGGCGCAAGCTGCGCGCCTCCTTGCCAGGGAAGATCGGTTGAGGCTTTGCGGCCGGCGTGTGCGAGCTGAATCGCAATGGGAATGGGAGACCATTGGCGGATACTGTCGAGCACTCGGGCCATGGCCACCTCAGTGGCGTCTGAATAGAGACCAACGTCGCGGTAGGTAATCCTTCCTTCAGGCACAACCGCTGTTGCTTCAATCGTTAGAAGGCCGGCGCCAGACATGGCCAGCGAACCGTAGTGCAACTGATGCCAGTCGGTCATACAGCCGTCATTGGCCGAATACTGGCACATCGGTGCAATCACAATGCGATTGTCCAGTTGCAGTCCCCCAACCGCGATGGGAGTAAAGAGACGCGCCAATGCCATTGTGAATTCCTCCTGAACTCGGCTCGAAAATCCTGGCATTCAGAGTGATGCTCTTCTCATTGTCTCACTTGAGATGACCATACCCATTGTGCGCGCGTCTGCATATACTTTCAGGTCAGCATGGGCGAATGCGAGGAGTGACGCCGTTCTTCAGCAGGAATCTTTGCGCAACAAAACAATGCGAGCAACGGCTTCCTTTCGGATGGCGATTCGTTGCTCGAATCATCGCGCCTGAACAAAGCTGTCTCACCCATATTCCCGTGCTGAAGAGCGCGGCCGCCATCATCCCCTCGCTCTCACTGCAAATACTGTCAAACATGAAAGACGAAAGACACAGCCGATCCATTTCAATGCGTCGCCAGAGACGCCGCGGAGGCGCCTTTCGGCTGATCGACATGGATAAACAGCGTCAGCAAAGCCGCCAGATAATAAAGAACTCCATACACCACGACCACGCCCTCGAAGCCGCCGATGGGAAGAATGAATGCAGCCAGCATCGGCCCGCCGAAGTTCGCCAGCCCGCCGCCCAGGTTCTGCACCGAGACGGCTGCGCCTTTGTGGTCCGGCTCCATCATTGGAAAGATTGCGCCCATGGGCACAAACGACGTGACCGTAAACGCGAAAAGAAGAGCCGCGATCGTAGCCGCCAGCATGTTGTGCGGAAAGTGCCAGGGAAGCCAATAGAACAGCAGCGACGCTGTGCCGCAGCCCACAAATCCGAACCAGCGCATCTGTCGCATCCACCCGATGCGATCGCCAATCAGCCCCCACACAACATTCGTGACCGGCTGCACCAGAAAAAACGTACCCCAGATCCGCGCCCACTGCGGCACCGTAAAACCGATCCGGGGCGACGTATAAAAGAGCGGCATGATTACCGGAAATCCAAATAGCGAGAGATTGCAGATGACCCGTGTAATCAATGCCAGCGCGATGTTTCGGTTGTGAAAGATCAACGTCACACACTTGCTGATCTCGGCCAGTTTGCCTGACCGCGGCTCCATGTGCTTCCGCACCTCACGCTGCAACTGCGGATCGCTCCGGGCAAAGAAAAGGATGAGCAAGCCGCCGGCAAACACCCACAGCATCGACATCCATAGCGTCCCCATGTAGCCGATCCACACAATGGTAAAACTGGGCAGATAGGATCCTACGATTCCGTAGCCGATGGTGAACATGGCCCACGTCCAGCCGATGGCCGCAGCTAGCTCGTGTGGGCGGCTCTTCTCCACGACCCACACGAAGAAGCCATAAAAGAAGAGCGGATAGGCAAAGCCGCGAATCCCGTAAAACAGCAGCGTGAGCGGCAGGCTTGCATGACCAAGTCCCAGCGATAAGAACAGCACGTGAAAAACCAACCACCACGCCACGCCAATGAGCATGACGCGGCGCGGCGTGAAGACATCGGCCAGTACACCCGAGAGCCAGCTTGAGAGCGCAGCCGTAGCCCCATACACAGTAAATACGAGTGCTGCATGGCTGGCTCCGAAGCCAAGATTCACCAGGTACTTGGATAGAAACGCCTGCTCGATGCCGTCACCAGTCATGCAGAAGACGATGGCGATGTAGCCGCCCAGCAAGGCGAGCGGCATGCCCAGGAAATGACCATCAACACGATCGCCGGGGAGGATCGTGGCCTGGGCGTCGTTCGTCCTCACGCGGCGGATTCCTCAACGGCGATTTGCAGCTTAACGTCCGCAGGACGGCCTTCAGCGGCCCGCTCGAAAGCAGCTATGCTCTGGTCGAACGGAAAGACGGCCGAAATGAGCGGCTTTAGATCAACCTTTCCTGAAGCCAGCAGCGCTACTGCCCGCGGATAGACATTCGCATACCGAAAAATGGTCTCGATACGCGCTTCCTTCGTCTGCGCAGCCACGATGTCAAGGTGAACTGGCGCAGGGGGCATGCCCACCAGCACCAGCGTCCCGGCCGGCGCCAGTAAATCGAATACTCCTTCAAGCGCCTTCGGGCTTCCGCTCGCTTCGAAGACTACATCTACTCCCCATCCTCCGGTCACCTCAGCCACGCGCGCAACCAGCGACTCATTGCGGATATTGATGGGAGTTACGCCCTGGTACTTTGCCGCGATCGCCAGCTTCTCCGGGAAGAGGTCCGAGACAATCACCTGCCCGGCGCCCGCAGCCAGCGCGGCAAGTGCTGTCATAATTCCGATGGGCCCTGCGCCGATCACCACTACGATGGCCCCCGGTCTGATTCTGGCCTTGGTTGCAGCGTGCATGCCCACGGCAAACGGCTCGACCATGGCGCCTTCGGCCAGCGACACATCCGCGGGCAGCTTGAAAGTGAAAGCCGCCGGATGCACCACCTCATTTGTCAGGCAGCCATGCACGGGCGGAGTAGCCCAGAAACGAACAGATGGATCAAGATTGTAATGACCCTCACGACTGGCGCGCGATGTCATGTTTGGAATGCCCGGTTCCATGCACACGCGATCGCCAACCTTGAGATCGCGCACTTCAGGTCCGACTGCCGTCACTATGCCGGCCGCCTCATGCCCCAGAACCATCGGTTGCTTCACTTCGAATGGCCCGATGCGCCCATGCTTGTAGTAGTGCACATCACTGCCGCAAATCCCCACGCGCGCGATGCGAACGCAGACATCCCCAGGGCCCATGTCGCACGCTAGCTCAATGTCGCGCAGCGACAAACGAAGTTTCTCTTCGAGCACCAGTGCCCTCATCCTGCACCCCCAAGGCGCGGGTAACCGGCCTTTGTGCCACCCGCTCAATATTCTTCTGTTGTCGTGGATTCTATCAGGAGGTTAGATGAAACCGGGATGGCGGGGCAAATGATGAGAGCAATATCCAATCAGATCAATAAAGATGATTGCAAAGAAACCTCCGTGAAGGTGCCGCCATGAAAAGTTCTTTGCGCTTGATTCTCGCCATAGCCTTGCTCAGATGCCACGCCAGCATCATTTTCGTGTCAGCTTGATGCGTGATGAAGGAATAGGCGTCTCCGGTCCCCTCCGCGCCTTTTTCCTTTTCAGTAGCTCTCGAATCGTGTCCCAATGCACCCTGGCTATTCAACTGCGGCTATCTGTCCGCTGGCGGCTGCAAAATCATTTACGCATGTAACGCCAAACTCGCTTAAGACGGTCGGATGATAGTGGAAACGATTTCCCAATTCAAGCTTCTTTGAATGCTGCCGTGGGCGTATCCTATGTCAGGGGTTGTCAATAGCCATACACCAGTGGAAGAATCGAGCACGCGCAAATCATGGAGAAGGTTTGAATACGCTTTCTCAAGAATACGTTCCTTGTTCGAATTCGCTTTGCGAATGCTCGCGAGTTTCGAGGAACGTGTATTCGAGGCTATCCAGCGCTTGCTCTACTCATTTGCGGCTGCGGACTCATCCAATCACGCGCACTTCCGGCACCGCCTGATTACGATTTGCCGGTGTAATACCCTGATCGCGCCCAAACAGCGTTGCATTCATGAAGCGTGCGCGCTCTGCCAATGATTAGATATACTCACCCGTCAAGACGAATGGGATGAAAATGAACACGAAAATCGCTCTTGCACTCATGCTGGCAACAGCACTCTCATTGATTGGCGCCGCGCTAACGGTGGCACAGCAGGCCGGGCCGGGATCCAATGTCCCTCCGCCCAGGCCGAAAGGCCCATGCGATACTTACCCCGCGGCTGGCGACCCCTGTGTGGCCGCCCACAGCACTACCCGCGCGCTGTACGCCTCCTACAGCGGCCCGCTCTACCAGGTGAGGCGTCAGTCGGACGGCAGGACTCTGAACATTGGTGTCGCTCAGCCCACGTCGTCGCCAGTTCCGGATGCGGGCGGATACGCCGACGCGGCCGCACAGGACAATTTC
>JAJZNH010000143.1 GCA_021811745.1 Acidobacteriota bacterium | reverse complement strand
CCTTCTGGCCGCTCGAAGAGGCCGAAACTGTTTTGCGGGCCTATCGCGACTTCATCAAGGATGCTCCCGAGGAGGTAGGCGGCTTTTTCGCTTTCCTGGTGGTGCCCCCCACGCCGATGTTTCCCGCCCATCTCCACCTCAAGAAAGTATGCGCCATTGTGTGGTGTTACACCGGGCCGGCGGAAAAGGTGGACGAGACCCTCAAGCCGGTACGATGCCTGGGGAACCCGCTCCTTGATCATGTGGGGCTCGTACCCTTCCCGGTTGCGCAGAGCATCTTCGATCCCCTGTTTACTCCCGGCTTGCAGTGGTACTGGCGGGCTGACAATTTCACGGAACTGAGCGACGAGGCCATCGCGCGACATGCGGAACTCGGCCCCACGATTCCCACTATGCTATCGACCATGCACCTCTACCCGGTGAATGGTGCGGCGCGACGCGTGGGCAAAAACGACACCGCATATAGCCACCGCGAAGCGCTGTTCTCCGAGGTGATCGTGGGTGTAGACCCCGATCCCGCCAACGCCGAAAAGATCTCTATGTGGTGTAAACGCTACTGGGAAGCGCTGCACCCATATTCAGCCGGCGGCGCCTACGTGAACTTCATGATGGAAGAGGGGCAGGAGCGCGTTCAGGCCACCTACCGCGACAACTTTGATCGCCTGGCCTCGATCAAGAAGAAGTATGACCCCGGCAACTTCTTCCGGGTCAATCAGAACATCCGGCCCTCCGCCTGAAGCCGTTCCGCAAGGACTACAGAGCAGAATAAGAAAGCGACCCGCTGCAACCTGTAGCAGCGGGCCGCTTTTTTTTGCACCCAAATCTGCCCATGAAACCGTGACTTGCGTCTTAGTCGGAGCAAGGGACCGGGTACGGCCGCATCTGCTCTACTCGTACGCCAGCGCGTCGATCGGATCTTTGCGCGCCGCAATCCAGGCCGGGTAAAGCGCGCCGAGGACCGCCCCAACCAGCGCAATGACAGCCGCTTCGATGACCAGCGAGCCGTTCATATCCAGATAAAGCGTGGGGAATTTCGCTGTGATCATTGACTTTGCGGCAAAGGAAAGCACCACGCCCACCGAGACTCCGGCGCATGCCATGATTGAGGTCTCGCGCAGCACCACGCTGACAATCGTCGATTTGGAAGCACCCATCGACTTGAGAATGCCGATCTCCCGTGTCCGCTCCAGAACCGAGGTATACATCGACTGAAAGATCACCAGGAACCCGATGATGACGGCAATGCCGATCACCACGTTGACTGCAATGTTCAGGCCCGGCATCCGGTCGGGCGTCATCAGCGAAAGCCACTCATCCATCGTCATCACCTGGTAATTCTGCATGCCGGGCGCGGCGAGGATTTCTCTCGTAATCAGGCCTGTATTCTCCAGATTGTCTGCTTTGATATAGAATGCCGAAGCTCTCCCTTCGGAGCCGATCAATTTCCCCATGGTGTCGATGGAGATGAGCTTGCGCCCGCCTTTGCCGTGCGCGAAGATGCCCGATATCCGGAAGGGATGCTTCAGGATGAGGATTGTGTCGCCCACGTGGTGTCCTTTGCCGCTGGCGGCAAATACATCGTCCACAATGACGTCATACGGACCCTGCATCGGCCCTCCCGAGAGAAAGCGGAAACGACTCAACTGGCTGTAGCTGGCATAGTCGATTCCCCACAGCACCTCAAGTCCGTCGCTCATCGAAAGGCTGGTGATCACGGGCGAAGCAACGGCGACATGCGGCAGCTTGCGCAACACATCCACCACTTTCACAGGGATGGGTGCGCCGCCTACGCCATTCAAAAACGTGGTATTACTGGGGCGAACGATGATATCGGCGCCGATTCCGTTATTCATCCGCCTCTGGCCGGTGACCTGCCCCAGCATGATGGAGATGATTGTCAGCATCATGATGACTTCAATGGCCACCGCCAGGACGCTGATCAGCGAACGCAATGGGCGGTGAAAGAGATTGGCAACGACAAGCTTGTTCATCTTCGAAACCAGTTCCGGGACTGCGGAAAAGCGCGCAGCCCCACTCTTCTAGGGTAACAGTGTTGACGCTGCGGGGATGCCCACCGGTTCGCCGTCACCCATTGCGCCGGTAACCACGGCATGGACTTCGCGCCGCCTGCCCTAACCTTCACTAACCGTCGAATGCGCCCGCGAAAATCCCAGCCCGGGAAAGGGAAAAGATTGGCCGGAATTGGTAACAAAAGGGGGACAAATCCGCACAAAACGCTTTGACTCCTTCCCTGGCCAGGTTTATCGTGTAGGTGAAATTGATTTTTTGGGCTCTCTGCCCTGGTTTTTCAGTTGCTGATGGGAAGTTTTGGAGAGGACCTGCGCACGGAGCGGTTGTCCCGCGGCGTGGCGCTTGAAGACATCACGGCAGTCACCAAGATCAGCCGGCATCACCTGCTTGCGCTGGAGCAGGAAAAGTTTCGCATTCTTCCGGGCGGAATTCTCAATAAAGGCATTGTTCGCGGCTATGCAGGCGCACTGGGCCTGGATGAACAGGATTGGACGGAGCGCTTTCTCAAGGCCTGTCGGGATTCCGGACAGACGATCGATGACGACCGCGGATGGGCGGCGTTTGCCTCCAACGTGGGAAAAGCTCGCATCCTGCGCCATGATGCCGCCGAGGCTCGCTTGCGCTGGGCCGGGGCGCTGCTGCTTCTGTTCGTCGTCGCCATTTGCGCCTTTCTCACCGTCCGCTACCTCGGTCTTCGCGCGGGCTGGTGGTCAACTCTTCTGCCCATGCAGAAAGCCTCTGCGGCATGCGACTCCGTGTGGTCGCTCATCCATACCGCCATGAGCCATGTCCTCTCCCGGCACAATGGCTGAATTACCCTCAGCAGCCCGTCGGGCAATTTGCAGATCCTTGCAAAGGTAGCCCTGCCAATGGAGGCCGAATCGCGGTCCAGCCCCCCTGAAACCCCGTTAAATGCACGCCGTTCCCCTTCCGCTGAGAATCGTTGCCACGCTGCTCTGCCACAAGTAGGATAGAAGAGGCACATTGGGCTGCGGTCCAGTGCGCGGGTGTGCTCGTTCTTCGCGGGCATGATGCCGGCGGAAGAATGGACTTCCTCTCTGCTCGGCAGATGATTTACTGCAAAGCCAGGCGGTGCACAAATTGCCGGAGATCTTGCGGCAGATCACCAAATTGAGTCCCTTCAATGGGTAGGAGTTTTGACGTTGAGTGACCGTTTCCTATTTACCTCTGAGTCCGTCACTGAAGGCCATCCTGACAAGATGGCCGATCAGATTTCGGACGCAATCCTGGATGCCTGCCTGGATCAGGATCCATACAGCCGCGTGGCTGCCGAAACCCTCACCGCAACCGGCCTGGTGGTCATCGCCGGTGAAATCACCACCAAAGCCTATGTCGATTTCCAGAGCCTGGTGCGCGGTGTGGTGGCTTCCATCGGCTACGACAATGCTTTATACGGCTTCGACGCCAACACCTGTGCTGTCATCTCGAGCATCAACAAGCAGTCGGGCGACATTGCGCAGGGCGTGGATACCGGCGGCGCAGGCGACCAGGGAATGATGTTCGGCTATGCCTCGAACGAAACCCCCGAGTTGATGCCCGCTCCCATCTCGCTGGCGCACAAGCTTACCCGCCAACTGACGACGGTCCGCAAAAGTGGCAAGCTGCCCTATCTCCGCCCTGACGGCAAGAGCCAGGTCACGGTGGAATACGACGAAAACGGCAGGCCCGCCCGCATCGATGCTGTGGTTGTCAGCAGCCAGCATGCCGAGAGCGTCACCAACGAAGAGTTGCACGCCGATATCCTCAAGCATGTCATTCAGGCGGTTTTGCCCGCCAAGTGGCTCGACGAGCACACCAAGTACCACATCAATCCCACCGGCCGGTTCGTTATCGGCGGCCCGATGGGCGACACAGGCCTTACCGGCCGCAAGATCATCGTGGATACCTATGGCGGCATGGGCCGTCACGGCGGCGGAGCTTTTTCCGGCAAGGATCCGACCAAGGTTGACCGTTCGGCTGCCTACATGGCCCGTCATATCGCCAAGAATATCGTCGCCGCAGGTCTGGCGGACAAGGCTGAGGTCCAGCTCGCTTACGCGATCGGCGTAGCCGAGCCGGTTTCTGTCCTTGTCGAAACGTTCGGCACGGGTAAACTGAGTTCGGCCCGCCTGACCGATCTGGTCCGCAAAAACTTCCCGCTGACGCCCAAAGGAATCATTGAGTACCTGAACCTGCGCCGGCCTATCTACCAGAAGACAGCGGCCTATGGTCACTTCGGCCGCACCGAGTCCGAGTTCACCTGGGAGGCGACCGACAAGGCCACCAAGCTGGCCGAACAGGCCGAAGTCTTTGCTGTGGCCAAGCACAAGTAAAACCGGCAAGATGCATTTCCTGCCGAAAGATCATGGGACCCAGCATATCGAGGGTCCCATTCTTTTTTCCCCGCTCCGCGTCCATGACTTAGAATTTCCGAAGAGGCAGGAACGTCTCTTCTGGTGGGTATCTCCATGCGTTTTCTTGCGATTACTGCTCTCATGCTGGTGTGCGCGGGCTTCGGCGTCGCGCAGTCAAACGCCAACTGGTCCTATACCGGCCGGTACGGCCCGGCCCGATGGGGGTATCTTGATCCGGCCTATAAAACCTGTACGAGTGGGCGCGAGCAATCCCCCGTCGATATTCGCCGCGCATTCTTGAACAAATCTCTGCAGCCGATCGAGTTCCACTATCTGACTGGGCCGGTCACCATGGAAAACGACGGCCACACCATTGTGGTTCACGTCGGCCCTGGCAGCTACATTGTGGCTAACGGCGTGCGCTACGACCTGATCCAGTTTGATTTCCACACCCCGAGCGAAGAAGAAGTTAAAGGCGACGTCTCCGACATGGACGTCCAGTTCGAGCACAAGAGCGCCGATGGCAAAGTCGCCGAAATTGCCGTGCGCCTGACCGAGGCACAAGACTTCCCCAATACCACGCTGGCGATGCTCTGGCCTCATTTGCCCGCAAAGGCTGGTACCAAGACCCAAGTCAGCGCCATGGTGAACCCGGGCGGCCTGTTGCCCGGCGATCGCTCCTACTGGACTTATATGGGGTCGCTGACGACACCGCCCTGCACCGAGGGAGTGCGCTGGTTTGTGCTGCAGTCTGAAGTGAACATCAGCCGGAGGCAATTCGACGCTTTTACGGCGCTCTACAAGCTAAATTCGCGGCCCGTGCAGAACCTGCGCGGACGGCGAATCGAGGCAAGCCAATAAGAAGAAGAACCGTTCCAGGATGATTACGGCAGTACCCGGTTTCTCACCCACCGGTGTACGTTTTTGCCTTGTCAAATCATGACGAGTAGCACAGCCGGCCCATATTTGTGATACATTCACAGCAAATTTATAAAAGGTGTGAAATTCGCCGATAGGCATCTCAAAGCGAGGACCTTGCGATGATGAAGTTTGACGAATTCCTCCGAAGCAGGGAGCACGAAGAAAAGAAAAGATCTGAGCAGGAAGCAACAGCCGCGGCCGAACAGCAGCTCGTCGCCCAGCAAGTGACCAAGGCTTGGCGCGATCTGCAGGATGCCGTAAAAGCCACGGCCGACGGCAAGGAGTACAAAGGCGTCGCGTTTAAATGGCGTGCGGATAAGAACCTTCCCCCTTGCCTCGTCCTTCACAACCTTGCCGCATCGTTTATTGAGCAGAGCCGCGCGGCTGGCGCCTTCACCGTGCAATTTGGTGGGATTCCCGGAAATGAGGCCTACTGGAAGTTTGGCCCTCCGGAATCCGAATATCTGGACGTTCAATATCTGGGTCCGGACCGCTGGAGGATTGGCTTTTCGTCGAGCGCGCTCAGGACAACAGGCGATGACAGCGCCGCCCACGAGATATGCGCGGCATTCGTCCGCTATTACGACAATTTTCAGCGCAACAGAAGAGGCAATTGAGCCCTCCGGCCCGTGAAGAATTCCCCGGACCGACGCTCATTAGCTCGCCGCCCATCGTTCTTGTGCCAGATTAGCCGGCAGCCGGAGTCAACCTCAGAACCAGACCCTCATTCGTGGACTGCAGCTCCACGCCAGCCAAATCCGTAACCACGTAGTGCGCGGCGTCAAGCACATTAATAGGGTGGGAAAACGTAGTGGCAACCACGGTGCAGCCAGCGGCGCGACCAGCCTGCGCGCCCGATGAAGAATCCTCAAAGACCACACACTCCTCCGGTCGAAAGCCCAACAACTCCGCCCCGGTCAGATATGGCTGCGGATGTGGCTTACCGGCGGTCACCTGGTCGGCTGTCACCAGGCTCTCAGGAACGGGGATCCCCCCGGCCGCCAGACGCACTCGCGCCAGTCTCTCCGTAGCGCTGGTTACCACCGTCCAGCGATCCCTTGGCAACGCTGCCAGCAACTCTGGCACGCCGGGCAGCGCGGTTAGCCCGTCATTGTCCCTTACCTCAATCTCCTCAATGAGTTCAAGTTCGGCCTGGCTATCGAGATCAGGGCAAAGCATGGCCAGCACGTCGATGGCGCGCCGGCCGTGGGCGATCTCGCGCACCTGCGCGATATCGACCCCGCGCATCTTCGCCCATTTCGCCCAGCTGCGCTCGACGCTGCCCAGCGAGGAGATCAGGACGCCATCCATGTCGAAGAGAATGCCCTGGCAGTGGATCACGACAGAATGGACGGCCGCGGAAGAAGTCATAAGGCTATTTTACCGGGCGGGAAATGGAACCAACCTCCGCGCTGGCATTCTTCACTCCGGAAAAGGACACCCTGGACGGCTCGCCAAAGGTCAGTGTGGCTTCGACAGACTGCTTGCTGGCGCCCCGGACCACCTGGTTCTCCTGGAGCGTGATCTTGCCCCCTTCAATCGCCGCATCGGCAATCCAGCGGTCGAAGCGAACCAGCGCCGGGGGAATGCGGCCCAACGCGGTCAAATCGGCTTTCTGCGCCCCCTCGGCAGCCACAGACCCACGCCGCCACTCGAAGTGCAACTTGCCGGTAGCCGAGGCGGCCAGGCTGCTGGCAGGAAAGCCGGAGAGATCGATCTTGCCGTCCGCATTGAAGTCACCGCCCGACCAGCGCAGCCCGAGCAGGTGGCCCACGGCTGGCGCGCTCAGTCTTGCAAATGTCCCGTCAAAGCTATAGGCGGGCGCGTTTCCGCCGGTTGAAGGCGCGTTGAGCGATCCGCTCCCATGCACGTGGCCGCCGAGCAATCCGGCATCGAGGCTCGTAATCTTGGCTCCCGAGGGCTGGATACGCACCGCCGCCGTGGGCTTGTAAAGCGTAACCGGCCCCAGCACCAGGGATTCGGCTTTGACGGTACCCTCCAATTGCGGCCATGCCGGCGCGGATGAGAGATGTAAACTCGCGATCAGCGTGGAGAGCAGAGTTCCGTGCTTGCTCGCGCCCAGAAACGCCTTTTGCAGGGTGCCGGCGTTGAGCGCGCCAAACTGTACTTCAAAATGCGGTAGGCAGAGCTGCATCGGTTCGCAGTCCCGCGGCACGGAAAGGTTGGCCGTTCCCTTCACCGTGCCATAGGAAAACTCGACAGGATTCCAGTACGCCTGGCCGTTGGCCAGATGGAGTGTGGCCTCGGAAATCTCGACAGGATGAGCGAGATAATCGGCTGTCCAGCGGGCGTTGCGCAGCGTCAAGGTTCCGCTCACGCTGTC
>JAJZNH010000529.1 GCA_021811745.1 Acidobacteriota bacterium | reverse complement strand
GTAAAGCGCCAGGACCTCGGGCGCGGTGCGGTGCTTGTGGTCGTCACTGCGGTTATAGCCCCACACCCCGGGTTGCATCGTGTCGCAGATCTCCACCGGCTTGCTGCGATTCTTGTCCCAGGCTCGAGCGGCCACCGCTTGGGCGTTGGCGCGGCGGGCGGGGAGGATGCTGTCGTACGAGTGAATGCCGGCGGCCTGCCGTTCTGGGGCCGCAAAATCTTCGTTCCCGGTGGCGCCCTGCTTGAACGAGACCAGGCAGTGCGGCTGCAGACTGCGGATCAGGCGGTAGGTCTCGTCCATGGGGAACAGATCCGGGCGCGCGTAGTAGCCCATGAGCGGGTCGAACCAGATGCCGGAGAGCGGACCGTACTGGGTCAGCAACTCGCGGAGCTGCGCGTGCACGTAGTCGATGTAGTGGCGGAAATCGGAGTCCTTGCGCCACTTGTACTGCGCCGGTTTGACGGCATAGGCCGGCCGGTAGAACTCCCACCCGGCGCTGGGGTCGAGGAACCATGGGTGGTGCCAGTCCGCGCCCATCGAATAATAGAGAAAGAGCCCGAGATTGCGCTTGCTGCAGGCTTCGGCCAACTCGTGGACCAGGTCGCGGCGAGCGGGCGCATCGGCACTGTTGTAAGTGGTTTGCCGGGTGCGGAAGAGGCAAAAGCCTTCGTGGTGCTTGGCAGTCAGATTTACATACTTCATGCCCGCGTCCACGGCCAGGCTGGCGATCTGATTGGCGTCGAACTTGTCGGGGCGGAAGCTGTTGCGGAGCTGCTCGTACTGAGTGAGAGGGATCTTCTCGCGGAGCATGACCCACTCGCCCCGACCGAGCTGGCTATAAAGGCCGTAATGCATAAACAGGCCGAATTTCGCGTTCCGGAACCACTCGATCCCGGAGGGGTTCTGCGGGTTGGCGGGAGCCGGGGCCGGGCCGGCGACCGGCAGGAGTGCGGCTGCCCGTGAACGGGAGGCGGCCAGCATGCCCGATGTGCCTGCCAGAAGCCGGATTGCTTGTCGACGATTCAACAGATGGGTTCTCCTCACAAGTTCTTATCCGCGAGCTTCGGAGCTTTTGCGGTTGGCGGCTTCGAGTTCCGCGGTGTGCGTATTCAGCCGGTCAAGCAGTTGCCGGGCCTGCGACGGCATGGACGAAGACAGGTCGCGATTCTCGCCGGGGCCGGTGGAGAGATCGAAGACCAGCGGCGCAACGCCGTCAACCTGCGGGGCATGGAGGGGCCAGTCGGGATTATTTCGCTTCTCTGCCGCATTGAAGCCGGTGATCACCTTGAGATGGCCGTCCCAGGCCATCCGCCAGGCCCCCAGACCGGAAAAGACGACATCGCGGTGGCTGGTGCTGCGGCCTTCGAGCACCGGGCGGAACGAGAGGCTGTCCACGTCTTTGGGCGGCGCAATTCCGGCAAAATCCAGGCAGGTGGCGGCCAGGTCGATGTGATTGATGAGCGCTGAACTGGATGCCCCCTTGCGGACTCCCGGGCCGGCCACCGTCAGCGGTACGCAAGCGGAAGGGTGGTAGGGAACCGTTTTGCCCCAGCGCCCGTGATCCCCCAGCATTTCACCGTGATCGCTGCTGAACAGGATGAGGGTGTTGTCGAGTTGGCCGAGGCTCTCGAGCTTATCCAGATAGAGACCGATGGTGCGGTCGATGTTCTCGCACATGGCCGTGTAGTTCTGGCGGATGGCGTGGTTTTGCGCCGCGTTATATTGATTGCTACCGTTGACCGCCGGCATGGCGAGGCCGCGCACCCGCTTTTCCATCGGGGCGGTGATGTCCTCGGGATTGTGCGGGCCGGTCCAGTTCACCTGCAGGAACCAGGGCTTGCCCTTGGGAGCGGCGTCGATGAGGTCCAGGCCATTCGCCGCAAGCCAGTTGTCGCAGTAAGCGTTCTCGGGCAGAGGCGTGGGGTAGGTAGCGCCATATCCCCCTTTCATCCGGCTGCGCAGGTCGTCGAGATGCTCCGAAAGCAGGCCGCGATCGTCGAGGAAGGTGAGATACGGATCGGCGGGGCGGTTGTTGTTGAGCTCATAGCCGATGACCTGGTCGATCTTGCCGGCGTTGTTGATGCCATCCGAGAATCCCCAGGAATTGAGCCGCCACTTTCCGTCGATGCCCCACCAGTCGGAAGCCTTTGCCAGGTCCATTTTGCCGCAGCCGAGCACATGATAGCCGGCATCGCGGAGACGGGAATAAAAAGTCTTGATGCGGACCGGGTAATCGTAGCCGTTGCTGGGCACTCCGCAGCGGCCGTACTCGCGGCCCGAGGCCAGGCAGGCACGCGATGGAGCGCAGAGCGGAGTGGCCACCATGGCGTTGGCAAAACGGGTTCCGAGGCTCGCCAGCCGGTCGAGATTCGGCGTCCGGATGGGCAGATCGGAGTTGGCGCTGGTCCAGTCAAACCGCCACTGGTCGGGAAATAGGAGCAGGATGTTGGGGTGCCCGGCATTTGCGGCGGGTGCCGCTTGGGCAGCCTGGGTTCGGGGCTGTGCGGAGGCACGGGAGCCGGAGTCGATGAGCGGCACCAGCGCAGTAGCCAGGCCGGCCTTGAAAGTCTTCTGGAGAAACTGCCTGCGAGTGGTCATCGGGAGTAGACCGTTTTTCAAATCCCTTCGGTAATGGGCGGCAGCGGGAATTCAGGGATGCGCGCTGCAGCGGTGAAGAATCGACTCGGTTTCCAGCCGGCCATTTTCAGGCGGCCCGCTGGGTCTCCGGAGGTGGGGTGCGCTTCGGAATGATATGAACGATATACACCAAAATGCTTCACTGTCAATTCGGAACTGCAAAAGGCTGGACCCTTGGCCTGCCCCGGCCCGTGCCTCGGCGGCTTCTCTTCGAACAGCTTCGGCTCCAGCCATGAGGAGGAATTCTAAAACAGTTCAGAATTGACTTGCTGTTTCCAGCAACGGCTTCCTATGATGGGCCTTGGACACGGCGCGGAAGCCACGATTACTCTCAAAACATGCGACAAACCGAACGGATACTGAAGGTCCAGCAGCTCTTTGCGAAGCAGGAGTTCGTCAATTTTGAAGAGCTATGCAAGCTTTTCAATGCATCGAAATCCAGCATCCGCCGGGACCTGATCGAACTGGAAGGCAAGGGCGTGCTCAAGCGCGTCCACGGGGGCGCCATCTCGCTGCAAACCCGGGATGAAGTGCTGGATTTCAACCGGCTTTCCGGCAGTTGTTCCGCGGAAAAGGCGCGCATTGGCAAGCTGGCAAGCACCCTGGTGCACGACGGCCAGACGGTGATCCTGGGCGGCGGCTCCACGGTCGTTGAGGTGGCGCGGAACCTGGGCGACAAATCCATCCAGGTGGTCACCAATTCCATTCCTGTGGCGCAGATCTTCTGGGACAGCAAGCGCGTCGAGGTGACGCTGACCGGGGGCTACATGTATCCGCGGCTGGGCGTGCAACTGGGGCCTATCTGCGAGCGGATGCTGCAAAGCGTTTCCGCCGATCTGCTGATTATGGGCATACACGGCATTTCGAACGCCGGAATCAGCGACTCCAACAGCCTGAATGTGGGATCCATCCGGGCTATGATCAAGGCGGCGCGCAAGATCATTGTGGTTGCCGACCACTCAAAGTTCGGCCGCGACGCCATGATCCAGGTGGCGGACTGGAGCGAAGTGCACACAGTGATCACCGACCATGGGGTGGCGCCCGAGTCCCAGGAGATGCTGAAGCAGAAGAACGTGGACCTCTTGCTGGCGTTCTGAGCAGCGGCTGAACCGGCCTATGCTCGAAAGTCGAGCGGTTTTCCCACCTTTTCGAAGCGGATCCGCCGCTTTTTCGCCCCGCAAAACTCGTCTCTGCTCTCCTCCTGCTGTAGACCTTGCCAAACCGCGCTACGGATTGAACGGCCTTTGTCCTTTGGCCTAAGGCTGCCTCGAGATTGGCGTTACGGCGAAGCGAGGAGGAACTTAAGCCGTCTTATTTAGCATCAATAAGAATTATTGTGATGCGAATCGTTCAATAACTGTTGACATTGCACATTTTCGGTGCATATAGTTCAGATCGTTCGCTGAAAGCCCCTCCCCCACGACGGAAATGCTCCCCAGGGCCGGTTCGAATGACCTGCAGCAATTGTCAGGCAAGCGGCAGCTGGGAGCGGACCGAGCAGCCGGCCAGCCGCTCTGCTGGCGCCGGAGAATTCAGCGAAAAATCAAAGGAGGCGTTCGATGCTGCTGGATTGGAACCAACGACGTTGTGATGTGGGTGTAAGGAAGGAACTGGTCAGGCGGAAGCCGAACCGGTGGGTGGCCCTCCTGATGGTCGGGGCGGCCCTGCTGATGACGCGGGGAGCGGCGCATGGTCAGCTCTCCTCGGCTTCGGTGAATGGAAATGTGCAGGATGCCTCGGGAGCCCTGATTGCGGGAGCCGAAGTGACGCTGCGGGCGAACGCGACAGGGGTGGAGCGGAAGACGGTCAGCAACTCGCAAGGCAACTACGCCTTTGTGGATATTCCGCCTGGGGTCTACACGCTGGAGGTTTCCAAAGCTGGTTTTTCCGTCGCGCAGCAGGCGGTGACGCTCGCGGTGAACCAGACCGCGCAGTTGAACTTCACGCTGCGGGTCGGCTCGGAAGTGCAGCAGGTGGTAGTTTCCGGATCCGCGGTGCAATTGCAGACCACGGGGTCGAACGTGGGTACGGTGGTAGCTCCAAAGGCCATGAGCGATCTGCCCCTGAATGGCCGCAATTTTACCCAGTTGCTCACCCTTACTCCCGGTTCCAGCCCGGTGAATACCGCGCAAACCTCCGGCATCGGGGGTCAGCACGGGATCTATGTCGGCGCATTGACCTTTCCGGCGGTGAACGGGCAATGGAACCGCAGCAATCTTTATTTGCTGGACGGCATCATGGACCAGCAGGTGTTCTTCAGCGAGTACTCCGTGCCTCCGATCGTGGATGGCATTCAGGAGTTCAAGATGCAGTCGCACAACGACCAGAGCCAGTTCGGCGGGGTGTTGGGCGGCATCGTGAACGTGGTCACCAAGTCCGGCACCAACGAATACCATGGCGACGCATGGGAGTTTCTGCGCAATGACGTGCTCGACGCAACCAATCCCCTGCTCGCCAAGAAGACTCCTCTCAAGCAAAACATGTATGGCGCTACGCTGGGGGGCCCGGTCATTGTGCCGCGCTACAGCGGCAGGAACCGCACCTTCTTCTTTGGAGCGTTTGAGGGCACGAGCATCAACACGGCGGCCGAGGGGCTGTATAACGTGCCCACGCCGGAGGAACTGGCGGGGGACTTCAGCGCAGTCAGCCAGCAAATTTACAACCCCTTCAGCACGCGGCCGGATCCGAACAATCCCGGAAAATATCTTCGCGATCCTTTTCCCAACAATAACCTTTCCGGATATTTGGATCCGCACATGGTGCAACTGGCCAAGGATATCTTTCCTGCGCCGGTGCAGACCACACAGGGCGTAAACGGGGTGGATACGCAGCCGACCGACACGCGTCTCTACAACTACAGTCTGCGAATGGATGAACAGCTCAATGCCTCGAACCTGCTTTGGGCGCGGTTCAGCGGAACCCACGGAACGGTGAGCGGCAGCGGCGGTTTCGCGGGGGTGCTGACCGATACCATCACCAACGCGCAGAACTGGACCGCCAGCTATATTCATACCTTTGGTTCCTCGGCAACCTTGAACCTCCAGACTGGCCATGTCTGGGAGCGCTGGTTGTCGAAGTCGCTGTTCAGCGGCGCGCCTGGGTCGCTGATTACCGATAGCGGATTCAACACCAACTTCGTTCGCAATTACATCGGGCCGAACCCCTGCCTCATTCCCATTCTCGCGATCTCCGGCTATCTGAGCGGCGGCGAAAACTATTCCGATGCCACAGACAGCGATGTTTACCAGTACAAGGCCGATTTCACCAAGCTGATCGGTTCTCATGTGATGGCTATGGGCGCGGACCTGGCGCCGCAATCCAATCGCGTGATTCAGTCCAACCCCAACCTCGGGTTTACGAACTTTGAGACCTCAAATCTGGAGAGCTCGGCCAACACCGGCAATGCCATGGCATCGTTTCTGCTGGGGGTGCCGAACAACGCCGAACGCCGCGACCTGTTCAAGCTGATGGGGAACGGCGGAGTGTACGCTTTCTACTTTCAGGATCAGTGGAAGATCATGCCCAAGCTGACCATGAACTGGGGAATGCGCTACGACATGGTGATTACGGAAGGGCTTCAGCCCACGCCCACCCTCTCGCAATATACCGGCTCCTACAATTTTCACACCGGGGATTACGTGATCAGCAAGAGCGCCAGCACCGCTCCCTCCTGCAGCACGACGCCGGCATCCCCGTGCATTCCGGGTGGAACGCTGCCGGCTCATGTGGTGGTCGCCTCCAGCGACAAGCTCATCAACAACATGCTGGATAACATTCAGCCGCGTCTCGGCTTCGCATACCAGGTGCATCCGAGCACGGTACTGCATCTTTCCTACGGGCGCGTTTACGACACCTGGTCGGCGCAGACTCAGGCCGTCCAGAATGAGGGTTCTCTGTGGCCTTCCGTGGGCCTGCAGACG
Organism: Acidobacteriota bacterium; assembly: GCA_021811745.1. The sequence continues at coordinate 1,101 of JAJZNH010000529.1, read as the reverse complement.
GCGGTAAACCTGAACAACACAACGGTGACGCGAACCGCCGAGGACCCGCTGGGACTGGGCAATCAGCCCACGGTGTTGCCGGCCGCCACACCGTTCAACCAGGTGGCCTTCTTCGTGGCGCCTTATATCCGCAACCCGTTTTCAGACCAGTGGCTGGCCGGAATCCAGCAGCAGATGAAGGACACCATCCTGACCCTCAATTATGTGGGCTCGGTAACACGCCGCATGCCATGCTGCGACTTCTACAACACGGCGCTCACCCCGGGGCCGGGTACGCCGCAGAGCCGTGCACTGTTTCCCTATGCCAAGCCGACACACTACGAACAGAGCAATGGAACGAGCAACTACAACGCCCTGCAGGCGCAGTTGCAGCGGCAGTACAGCAGCGGCTTCGCTTATGCCCTCAACTACACCTGGTCGAAGACCATTGACGTCGCCTGCGACGGCGCCTTCGGCGTAGAGGGGTGCTTTGTGAGGAATCCCTACAACCCGGCGATGGATCGCAGCGTCGCCGGTTTCGATTTGCCGAATATGGTTTCCGGCACCATCATGTACGATCTGCCGTTTGGCAGAGGCCGCATATTCCAATCGCAAAGCGCGCTCCTGAACGCGGTGGCCGGAGGGTGGCAGATCAACGCGATCGGGACCCTGACCTCGGGTTCTCCGTTTACCGTCAGCTATGCCGGGGATCGCGCCAATACGGGCAACGATCACCAAGGCGTGGACCAGGTGGGCAGCCCGGTCCTGAGCCATCGCAGCGCTGCCGAGTGGTTCAATACCGCCGCCTTTCAGACCCCAGCCCAATACACCTACGGGAATGTGGGAAGAAATACACTGCGTACGCAGGCCTTCCAGGACTACGACTTTTCGCTGTTCCGGACCGTTACCTGGGACCACTATGGCGTGGAGTTCCGCGCCGAAGCCTTCAACGCGCTGAACCACCCGGTACTGGGCACGCCGCAGTCCACGCAGAACAGCGCCACGTTCGGCAGAGTGCTGTCGACGGCCAGCACGCAGCGCGAACTGCAACTGGCGCTGAAGCTGCGCTTCTAGGTTGCCGTCTCCGAAATGACTATACAGGTAGCGCCTGTTTGGCCTGCT
>JAJZNH010000639.1 GCA_021811745.1 Acidobacteriota bacterium | reverse complement strand
TCCCGGCACAACCATCATGACCGCGCGCAGAAGTTCGATGCCTGGGCGTTGGCCGGCGCCGAGGTGGGTGTGGTCTTTTGTTCGGTGGTTCTGATCACCGGGCCCATCTGGGGCCGGCGCGCCTGGGGTATCTGGTGGACCTGGGACGCGCGTTTGACCACCACCCTCGTCTTGTGGCTCATCTATGTCAGTTATCTGCTCCTGCGCCGTTTTGCCGCCGGCCCGCAAATGCAGACGTTGGCAGCCGTTCTTGGCATCTTTGGCGCTCTCGATGTGCCGATCGTCTACATGTCCAACCGCTGGTGGCGCACGCAGCATCCCGCCCCGGTCTTCTTCAGCAGTTCGCCTGGCGCGGGTATGGCGTGGTCTATGGAGAGAGTCCTCCTCTGGAACATGCTGGCTTGGTTCGCCTGGGGAGTGTTGATCCTGTTGTTGCGCTTCCACGTCGAGTGTCAGCGCCAGACCATCGCCGCCAGGGAAGCCCAGGCAGCTCTCGCTGAACCTTGATCCTGGGCTTGCCGCCAAGAATTCACTCCGCCAGGAGAAAAAGATGAAAAAACTTGCCATTGTGCTGTTCGTCGTTGCGGTTGCCGCGCTGTACGGTTGGGATTACCGTTGGGCCTTCGATCTCTTCCACTTCGCCTCTCGTAGCGCTGCCATCGACCACCACTTCGTGGTTGCCGCCTACACCATCACTTGGACCATCCAGCTCGGCTATCTGATCTGGCTGGGCCTCAAATGGCGCTCCCAGCAGCGAGAAGCCGCCCGCACAACCGGCCACCCGCGCTAGCCTGCTGCACCCCGATTCCGCCCGTTTCCCTCGGCGTGGGCCTGAGCGCCAGCTTGAGCGGGTAACGGACCAGCCAAAGCCGTGACCCAGGGGGCCAGTACGAAACCCGCAACCCCTGGCCCCGCCGGGGACCTGAAAGCAGAACCAGGACAAGCCAAACAACCATCGAGTCCAGGCGCCTTTTCTGGCGCGATACGCCTGTCTTGTGCCCGCCCGGCTTGCGCGCATTCCAACCGTCACTCCTCTCTCCCAATCCCTTTGAGGATTACTTTCGTGGGAGCACCTCCTACCACCTCTCGTTCAGCAGGCTTGGTCTTAGTGGGATTTCCTTTCTCTCCTTTCCCGGCGACCATACAAGTGTGGACAGGTTCCAGGGAGCCACAGGAGGGAATAGAGAAAATGCATGACCTTTTGATCGCTCTCGCCTTCGTTGGGATGGTCATCGCGCCGGCAGTCGTGGCCGCTACTGTGGACGTCGAAACCGTCGATGAATCCGAGTGAGGGCAGCCATTCTTGTTCGGTGGCCCATTCTCCCGATCTGCGTTGTTAGCATTACACCGGCCCCAAGCCAAGACAGCATGATGGCCACGGGTATACTCAATCCGCTGCTGGAAATTGCCCTTCGACCTCCTAGCCGTTAGACTGGGGGGGCGAGGGGCATTCATGTTAGTGGTGATGAAAGCGCAGGCCTCGCCGGAAGAGATTCAGGCCGTCTGCGCGCATATCGAGCAATTGGGTTACCGCGCCCATCCGCTTCCGGGAGCCCAGCGCACTGCCATCGGTATCACCGGCAACCAGGGTGAGGCAGACCGCGGCAATCTCGAATCACTCCCAGGAGTCGCGGAGGTGATCCGTGTCTCCAAAGCCTACAAATTGGCCAGCCGGGATGTGAAAGAGGAGAACACCGTCATTCGCTTCGCTGGCTTCGATGCCTCCATCGGCGGTCGAAACCTGGCCATTCTCGCCGGGCCGTGCTCCATCGAAAGCCGCGAACAGGCCTTCGCCATTGCCGAACGAGTGGCCGCCGCAGGCGCATTCTTCTTTCGCGGAGGCGCTTATAAGCCGCGCACTTCTCCTTACGCCTTTCAAGGCCTTGGCCTTGAGGCCCTCCAGATTATGGCCGATATTCGCCAGACCTTCGGCTTGCGCATCGTCACGGAAGCGCTCGACGCCGAGACCCTCGATCTGGTCGCTGAGTGGGCCGACGTCATCCAGATCGGTGCCCGCAACATGCAGAATTTTGCCTTGCTCAAGCGCGCCGGCCGTCTGCGCAAGCCCGTGCTCATCAAGCGCGGAATAAGCGCCACCCTCGAGGAGTTCCTGATGGCCGCCGAGTACGTGATGAGCGAAGGCAATTACGACGTGATCCTCTGCGAACGCGGCGTGCGCACTTTCTCTGATCACGCCCGCAACACGCTGGACCTCAGCATCGTTCCGGCGTTGCAGCGGGCTAGCCATCTGCCTATCCTGGTCGACCCCAGCCATGGCACCGGCCGCCGCGATAGTGTGTTGCCCATGGCCAGGGCCGCCGTCGCTGCGGGCGCTGATGGCGTGATGGTCGAAGTACACAACCGCCCGGAAAACGCGCTCTCTGACGGTCCCCAGTCGATCTATCCCGCGCAATTTGCCGGCATGATGGACGAGATCGAGCGCATTGCGCCTGTTGTCGGCCGCCTTCTGCCCCGCGGCGTTCGCTCCGCCGCCGCCAAATGAATGTTCCAGCCCATCGATCTTCGGCGTCTCAGGGCCGCCCTGTCCTGCGCGGCCGGGTGATCTGCCGCCGCCTTTGCCTTCGGTCTTTGCGGCCCGCAGCAAGGCCCTCCCTGATTCGTCTCTTCCCGCTTCTCCCGCTCCTGTTGGCACTTTCCGCCTGCCGTCCCCCAGGCTTTCCGCAGTATGCCGCCAACTATCGCGAATATGCCTACGTGACCAATGGCGACAGCGGCTCCGTGACCGTGCTCGATGTGGTCAATGTCCGCGTGGATCGCGAACTCCGTGTCGGCCAGGATCCCGTGGCCCTGGCCGCCAGCCCCACGCGAAATGAGATCTATGTAGTGAATGCCGGAGCCCCCGGTGACAAGTCATCGTCGCAGCGAGCGCCGGGCGGCAGAGGTTCGCTCTCGGTCATCGATGCTGAAACCAATTCCGTCGTCGCCACCATCCCTCTTCATCGCCGCCCGCTTTCCATCGACCTCGATCCGTCCGGCAATCTCGCCTATGTGGCCAACTCCGGCTCCAACACCGTCTCCGTCATTGACCTCCGGGCGCGGCGTGAAATCGCACAGATCCGCGCCGGCGTCCAACCCGTTGCCGCACGCCTCGCCCCGGACGGCAAGACCCTGGTTGTTGCCGACAAGCGCGGAAATTCCGTTACCCTCATCAATCCCGTCACCCGCCGCATCCGTGCGGTCCTCTCCGGCTGCCCTGGCGCGCAGGACCCGGTCGTCCTCGCCGATTCCTCCAAGGCCTTCATACCCTGTTCTGCCGGTCACCAGATCATGGTCATCGCCCTTGCGCATGCTGGCCAGCCCGACCAGCTCCAAACCCTCATGGACGTTGGCCGCAGTCCCGTGGCCCTGGCCCTCAAGCCCGACAACGGCGAAGTGTTTTCCGTCAACTCGCTTTCCGACTCCGTCTCCGAGATCATCACCAATTCCAACGATGTGAGCGGCGCGCACAGAATGGGAGACGATCCCGTCTGTGCCCTGGTTTCCCGTGACAACTCTCTGCTCTACATCGGCGACTTCCTTTCCCAGAATCTGATCGTCTACTCCATCAACGACGGCAAGCGCTCCGGCTCCATCCACGTGGGCGATGGCCCCTCGGTGCTGGCTTTCTCCGCAAACGGCTATCTCCTGTTTGCCGTGGATTCCACCTCTGACGACGTGGCAGTGATTCGGACGCCCTCGCAGTCGCTCCTCACGCTGCTTCCCACCGGCCGCGGCCCCAATGCCATCGTTGACAAGGCCTTCATGGTGCGCTGACGCACTGCCCGTCCGCATCAGATCGGCTGCGCGGATGCCGCCGCGCTTGACGCCTTCCCCGCTGTCCGCGGCCGTCTCGCCGCCCGCTGGAGGATTCGTTATTTCTCCTTTGCCGCCTTACGCAGTCGGTCGTGGATGGCCGCGCCAATCCCTTCGGCTGGGGGCAGCGGGCAGACAATCACGCTGCAACTCTCCGCGTCGAGCGCGCGCAGTCCCATGTAGAGCCGCCGCGCCAGCTCCTTCGGTGAATCCCAGTGGCCCCAGGCGTAGACGTGCGCATCCCTCAGCTCGCCAGGCACGGCAACCCCAGTCGGCAGCATGATGCCCAGCCGCTCTCCGGACCAATCTTGCGCCGCCTCCGCCAGCCGCGTGCTCAATCCAGCCAGTGGCGCCTCCAGCAGCACCAGCCGCGCCTTGGGCGCATAGTGGCGCAGTCCCACGCCCGGTGAGGGCAGTCCGCCCTTGGGCCTCTTCACCGGCTTCTCAACCTCCTGGAAACACTCCACCGGTCCTGCCACGGCCCGAATCTGCTCCGCCGTCACCGCGCCGGGCCGGTAGATCACCATCGGGCTCCGGCAAGGGTCGATCACGGTTGATTCCACGCCGTGTTCCGTCGCACCCGCGTCCAGCACCGCCTCGATGCGCCCATCGAGATCGTCGAGTACGTGCGCGGCCGTAGTGGGACTGATGTGCCCAAACAGATTGGCGCTGGGCGCGGCGATGGGGACTCCCGCGCGCCGGATCAGCTCCAGCGCCACCGGATGCGCCGGCATCCGCACCCCCACCTGCGGCCGTCCTGCCGTCACCGCATCCGGCACGGCCGCGGTCCGCGGCAGCAAGAGCGTTAGCGGTCCCGGCCAAAACTCTTGGATGAGCCGGCGTGCTCTTTCAGGGATCTCTTTGACCAGGCCATCGAGCATGGATTCCTCGCCTACGTGCACGATCACCGGGTCCCACGCTGGCCGCCGCTTGGCCCGGAAGATACGCCGGATCGCATCCTCGTCCAGCGCATTCGCGCCCAGTCCGTAGACGGTCTCTGTAGGCAGCGCCACCAGTCCGCCTCCGCGCAGAATCTCCGCGGCCCGGTTCAGCGCCTCGTTGGCTTCGGCCGTCTCCAGGTGTCCTGGGTCCACCGTCAGTCGCCGTGTATTCACCCTCTTATTTTCGCCGCTCCCGGCGAGTCTGGTGATTACAACCAATCTCCCCACTCGCTTTGACGACATGCCCCCACTCTCTACAAAGTTATGCCCCCACTCTGGACAACGAAATCCCACCGCAGACGATGAATCGGCCCCGGAAACAGCATCGTCCCGTCGAAGCTGGCAGTCAGGCCGCCCATCAATTCGAGGAATTAGCGGTCCTTGGCAGGGTACAGGGTCGGCGAACCGACGGCAAAGAGAACCGTAGCCGGTCACAGGCTCACGACCGCCAGTCAACCGGAGTTTTACCGGGCGTATTCTAATCAATGTTATAATTCCGGGTGTGAGGTACCACAATGCTGAAACTGAAACTGACGACGATTGGAAGCTCCGTGGGACTGATCCTTCCTAAAGAAGCCTTGTCGCGTCTGAAGGTTGAGAAGGGCGATTCAGTCTTCCTTACCGAAGACAAAGATGGTTTCAGGATTACTCCATTCGACCCGGAATTCGAAAAGGCCATGGAGTCTGCCCGCAAGGTGATGAAACGGCGCCGGAATGCGCTGCGTGAGTTGGCAAAGTGAAGTCCCATCGATGGGTATGGGTTCCGATGGATGCGGTCCTTGCCATTCACGACGAACAGATTTCGGAACACGGCGGCATTCGCGGTGTTCGTGACCTTGCTGGAATCGAGTCTGCGCTTGCCAAGCCTCGCAACCTTATTGCGTATGGGAAACCCGTTGCCGCCGCCTTAGCGGCCGCCCATGCATTCGGGCTATGCAACAGTCATGGATTTCTCGACGGCAACAAACGCACGGCCTACGTGGTTGCCGAAACATTCCTTGATCTAAACAGGTGCACGATGGAGGCTACAGACGAGGAAGTTGTCAACACGATGCTGGCGGTTGCATCAGGGGTCATGCCCGAAGCTCGACTAGCAGAGTGGTTCCGGTCTTCAATCGCACAGCCTGAGGAGACTGGCGCAAGCTGATTCCTTCTTTTCTTTTTTACGTCCAAATTCGCTCCGCCCGTGTCGACGCTCGGCTACGCACGCAACGTTGTTTGCAAATCTCAAACGTCAGTGTCGGCGGTCAACCGGGAGCCTGGCCAGTTGACTTTCAAGAAGTGGTCATAATATTATGACCATATAAGAGGAGAGCTGTCATGCGGAAAATGGCTGCCGCGCAATTCAAGGCTCAGTGTCTCGCTGTGATGGATCACGTCTCGCAGAGCGGTCGTCCCGTTGTGATCACCAAGCATGGCAAACCGGTCGTAAAGGTTGTCCCTGCAAATGAATCGGAAGATGAGATTTTCGGAGCTCTGTCAGGCATTGCAAGAATCACAGGCGATATTGAGAGCACGGTTCCGGCCAGTGATTGGGGAGTGGCATGATCCTTCTCGACACCCATATTCTGATCTGGCTGCTGATTGCTCCGGAAAAGCTCTCGTCGAAAGCCAGGAAGGCGATCCTAGCGGCCCGCAAGTCTGGGCCGCTTGCTCTTTCGGCGATCAGCTTGTGGGAGATTGCATGGCTGGCGGAGAACAAGAGGATCGACATCGACGTAAGCGTCGAATCCTTCGTGAAAAAATGCGCTTCCTACGTGGAGGTTCTCCCGATCACTGCGGAGATCGCGGTTCGTTCGGTTCAGTTCCCGGATTCCTACCCGAAGGACCCGCAGGACAGGCTCATCGGTGCTACCGCCATTGTCGAAGGTATCCGCCTTCTGACCCACGACGCGCAGATCGCCAGTTCCGGCCTGGTCCCGTTGGCCATTTAGGGCCAGATGACGCCAGCTGGGGAGTGAAGACAGTCTTGGTGAAAGTCCGGCAAAGGTCACCCTTGGCGGTCACACGGGTGCTTGCCGGATTTTGGACGTCGGGCGCATGTACACACCTCACCGTAGTTATGCGTTGCTATTTTGGTGAAGACGGATTTTGATTCCGTACTGGCACGATCTTCACTTCTCCACTTGCTGTTGTGATTTCTCTCACGGCAGACTGTATTCCTATGTAATAAGCATCTTCGCTTGGCGAGAACGTTACTAGCCAAACTTTAGCGATGCTACTTCGATCAAGTGCTTGCGCAAGCAAATCCCTTGCTGGCACCGATTCACCGCCGCCAACTGTTACGTCCTGTTGAAGCAACCCATTGTCAACGAAGCCACCACGAATAATCGGCGTACCACGAGCCAAAGTGACGAGGTTTAGTATTGTGTCTACGGTCTCACTGATTGAACGAGTCGCACGCGGCAAGTGAATTGGAGTGTCTAACATGAGCTGCTTTTGGTTGTCCGCGGTCACTACGGTGAATCTGGAAGATGCGGTCGCCGTGAGCATAAACCGTCGCTTGATGGAGCGGGAGCTTTGATTGATGAGTGAGAGAAGAAATGTAGCTTCATCTTTCGTATTCCCGACTGAGCCAGGCCCTGCCAATCTAACCATAAAAGAACCTCTGCTCAGACGCAGTCGGCGGTTAGGTCCAGTCACGATTTCAGTCGTGGGATAGCGACTCTCCTCATAGTCGATTATCCAACCGTAATGACGCCTGATTGCAGTCAGTGCCTGCAGAAGTGGTCTTGGACTATTTGCCGTAACAGTAACGCTTCCATCTTCAGACGGTACCACTGTTGCGTGCAGCATAAGCCTTGAATTGAGCGTTCCCGGGGATTGTGCGCTCAGGGATGTTAGCAAGCTCAACCAGAACACAAGAGAAAAACGCTTAACTAGTCTCATTGTCATATTTTCTCC
>JAJZNH010000021.1:5823-7667 GCA_021811745.1 Acidobacteriota bacterium | reverse complement strand
CCAGGCGCGTCCCGGCGTTGAAGGTATCAAAGGTGTTGGGCTTGCCCCACGACTGCTCGCCCAGCATCGTCGAGGGAAAGATGCGGTGCAGATCGGGAACCACGGTGCCGCCCAGGAGTTGAAAACCATCCACCGATCCCTCCAGCTTGTGCTGATATTCGAAGTCGCTCTTCCAGATTGCCCTGGAACTGAGCTTCCAGTCTGCCGAGCCGGTACCCACCGCGCGCCAGCCATCGGCTCCATTCACGTAGCTCTGAATTTTTTCTCCGCCAAGATTGAGCAGCGCGCCCACTCTATTACCGGTCCCGAAGAAGCGCCCCAACTCCAGATCCGCATAAGCCGTCCCGCGATGATCGGTAGCCAGATCCAGCGCCTTCACAACCACCGGCCGCTTGGTGATGAAGTCAATCAGTCCGCCGGCTGAGGCCACGCCGCTCTCCACGCTGGCAATGCCGTTGAGAATCTCCACGCTCTGCTTGTTTTCGAGCGGCACGTCCTGTTCGCCGGCAATGGTCATGCCGTTGATCTCGAGTCCGGTCGCCAGGTCGATCGGGAAGCCGCGAATCTCGTAGTCTCCGTAATAGCCCACCGGCGCGTAGTCCTCGCCTATGGAAGCGTCGTTCTTCACCACGTCAGAGAGAAGACGCGATACCTGGTCATTGAGAAGCTCGCGAGTGATCACTGTGGCGGAAAGTGGAGCGCTCTTCAAGGCTGCTCCATCCAGCGTGCCTACAGAGACTGCCTGGGAAAGATAAGTATGATTCGCCGCCCCGCGGACAACAACTGTAGTGGTGACGGGTGGGAGCTTACGCTGGTTCTGTTGTTGCTCCGGCGTGGACTCATTGCTCTGCGGCACCGGGGCAGCAGGTTTCTTTGGCGTGTCCTGTGCATAAGACCCCACGCCTAGAACCATGCAAAAGGCCAACAGCCACGCTTGGGCGAGGGAGCCTCGGATAGAGGCAAAACAGAATGAATGGATACGTACAGCAGCTTGGTACATGAGCTTCCTCGTGCTTCGCATTACATGGAACAGGAAGGCTCACGTTACATGTGAGGAAGAGGGCCGCTCGGACAGGAAAACTTCCCACGCCGGTATTATCCGGATCGGGTTCGAGGGTATATCTCAGCCCCACACCGTGGAGCACCCCTGTTTCGGTAACACGATTGAAACACTCCTGCCCGCTTCTTTGCAAATGGCAGGCGCGCCGGCGCATGACTTCCTGCAGTTCATACAGAGCCGCTGCCGCCGGGTGGCTGGTTGCGCTGACGCTGCTGCACGTCATGAGGCCGGCGCTGTAGAGTGTAGTTCTGAGCTTGATTCCAGGAGGTCTGAACGCATCCGGACTGCGAAGCGCAAAATGAGACCATTGGAGGCTTCTTTTCCGCCCTCCATGACCGCGCCTTCAACGCATCTGCCGGCGTCCCACACTCGATCTGCTGACTCCCGGCGCAGCCGCTTTGATTGTTTCCGGCATGAGGACTGCGCGGGCAGCGGGATTTTACACGCGGGAGCACAGCCGCTCTCGCCATTATGCAAAAGGAGCAAGGATGGGCATCCTCGATCTCTTCAGTCTCAAGGGCAAGAACGCGCTGGTCACAGGGTCCGGACAAGGGCTGGGATCCGGCATCGCCATCGCCTTGGCGCAGGCAGGCGCAAACGTTACCCTGCACAACTACGACAAGGTCCAGGACGCGGTCATTGAGGAAGTGAAGAAGACCGGCGCGAAGTACATCTGCCGCTCCGGCGATGTCTGCGATAAAGCTGTCGTCCACATGCTCGTCGACGACACGGTGAAGGAGTTCGGTTCGACCGACATTCTGGTCAACAATGCCGGCACTATCCG
>JAJZNH010000021.1:0-5813 GCA_021811745.1 Acidobacteriota bacterium | reverse complement strand
AGCCAATACGCTGGCCGCCTGATGCTGGCGCAAGGCCATGGCAAGATCATCAACACTGCCTCGATGCAGTCGTTCCAGGGAGGCATTCTCATCCCCAGTTACTCCGCTTCCAAGGGTGGCGTGGCGCAACTGACCAAGGCCCTGGCAAACGAATGGGCCAGCAAAGGCATCAATGTAAATGCCATTGCGCCGGGTTACATGGCTACCGAGAACACCGCTGCCCTGCGCGCCGACCCGGTGCGTTCGGAGGCGATCCTGAGCCGCATTCCGGCGGGGCGCTGGGGTCTGCCTTCGGACCTCGCCGGCGCAGCCGTCTTCCTTGCCTCCGAGGCGAGCAACTACGTGCATGGCCACCTGCTCGCAGTGGATGGCGGCTGGCTCTGCCGCTGAGAGTCCTGGCGAGCGGTCTGCCGTGTCATCGACTGGTAGACGGCAGTCTCGCCATCCGCCTGGCCGCTCATTCTATCTCATTCACGAGGTGAGGCTTCCCGGCCTGCGAATCGGCCCGCGAAGCCCTACCGGAATAGCCAGCTTACGATCCTTGTTCCCTCGGCCCCTGTTTCCTGCCTTCTTGCGATCCTTCCACCCGCAGCAGCAGGCCGCTCCCGCTGGTCAGTGCCAGCTTGCCTTTTCGTGACTCGAGAACGATCTCTCCCTGCGGACTAGAGCGGCCCGCGTGTTCGAGGCGAATGTTGTTGTATCCGTAGAGACCGCACGCATCCGTAGAAAAGAGCCACAGCGCCTGAGGCCGGCGGTTCTGCCCCATCATGCCACGGCATGGCTGGCCCGGCTGAACGCGGGGCAACGCCAGGACGCCATAGGGCGTAGGCTTGCCAACAGGTGTACTCCCGCTGGCCACCGGGCCGCCGCCACGATAGTCCGTTTCGCCGCCAATCTGCTGAGTGGTCCAGTCCGCCGGAGAAAGTCCTCGGGAGGACATCTCTTCGGGAATCTGTGCCTGCTCGACGTCAAAGAAGGAGGCCAGTGCGCGCAAATCTGCCTTGAGAGGAATGCGATGCCCGTGCATTTCGACAGCATCAAAAGAAATTTCCAGCCGGGCAGACCCTCCTTTTGGAGCCTTAGCCTGAATAACATGGCCGATTACGTGTGCGCCCCGGCGGATGGGCGTGCCGGGAACATTCTGCATGACCGTAGCACGGATGGCCTTTCCCGGATAGGCCTTCGACACCTTGAGAGAACCATCGAGACTAAGGGGGAGTATCGTTCCTGAGGGGATCGCAATTTGTGCCCCGCAGAGGGCCGGCAACCCCAGGATTGCGGCCAGCAGCAACCATGAGTATTTCATTTCATTGAGCCTCCTTCCCCGCCGCATTTTCTCGCTTGTATATGCGATTGGCTTGAATCGGTCTGAGATGCCTGGGCGCGAAATAATCCTCTTGACGGGGTTGCATTGGGTTGCTGGCAGAGAAGAGGCAAACACCTGAACGGCAGGCGTCGCTCTGCAATTAGAGCCCTGTAAGAACTTCCTGTGCTGATGGTAAATGCTCGCGGAGCGACTCGACCGTTAGCTCATCGGCCCGGCGCAGGCTGGGGAAGAGCACGGCCCACAGTCCGGAGGCCACCAGCGCCAGCATGCCGCCGATGACGGTAGCGCGCACCGCACCCCACCACTGTGCTGTGAGGCCGCTCTCAAACTCACCCAGTTCGTTCGAGGCGCCAACGAAAAGCGAGTTGACGGCGCTGACGCGGCCGCGCATCCGCGGCGGCGTGGCCAGTTGCAGCATCGAGCCGCGGATGATGACACTGACCATGTCGGCGCCGCCGGTCACCGCCAGCGCCAGCAGCGAGAGCCACATGGAATGCGAGAGACCGAAGACCACCGTAGCGGCGCCAAATATGAGGACAGCGATGAACATGGACCGCCCCGCGCGGCGGCGAAGCGGATATCGCGCCATGACCAGCGACATGAGAACCGCTCCGGCGGCGGGCGCTGCACGCAGCATCCCCAGTCCAGCCGGCCCCTGGTGCAGAATGTCATGAGCAAAAATCGGCATAAGCGCCACAGCCCCACCCAGCAGGACGACAAACAGGTCCAGCGAAAGCGACCCCAGCAGCAGAGGCGCGCGCAACACATACTGGAACCCCGCCAGCACCACGTTGACCGAAACGGCGCGATGTTCCATGCGGCCGGGGCGCACATGCAGCGTGCCCACCAGCACCAGGAACCACCCCAGAGTCAACAGCGTAAACACATAAACGATGCCTGCGCCTTCAAGCCGCGATCCGGGCACAATCCGGCTCAGCGGCAAAGTGAACAAGATCCCGCCCAGCGCCGGCCCGGTGATGTTGGCAAGCTGAAAGATGGCTCCGCCCCACGTGACCGCGTTGACAAAATGTTCTTCGGGTACGAGGTGGGGAATCAGAGCCGAGCTGGCCGGTCCGGAAAAGGCGCGCCCTGTGCCGATGAAAAACAGTACCGCGTAGATCGGAAGAACGCTGCGCGCACCATTGCGCGCAAGCAGCACCAGAGCCGTGGTGCAGAAGACCTGGAGCGTATAGCACGACAAGATCACGCGGCGGCGGTCGAAACGGTCGGCCGTATGGCCTGCCGGCAGCAGAAAGATGAGTCCCGGTAAAAACAGCGCCAGTCCGGTATAGCCCAGGTCGATGGCGCGGTGGGTGATGGAGTAAACCTGCCAGGCCACGGCGACCGCTTGCGCCTCGGCGCCCAGGATGACGGCGACGCGCGCCAACTGGTACCGCCTGAAGTCGCGGGATGCAAAGGCCTCCATGCCACGCGCCGGCGGCTTTTGGGGAAGAGAGCCCATAACTTCACCCTAGCTTAATCGAAGCGGCGTCAATCAAACGAAAGCAATGGCGCAAGATATTGAAAAAAAGTACGATAGCGCGCTTCGTGGGTTGAATATTTCCTGTGCGCAAATGAGTGAAATAATGCACCACCTTGAGGTTATTTTCTCTCTTCGCGCATCAAATGGGGTGATTTGGGGTTAGAACCCAATGAGTACGTTAGAGTGGCGAATCTAGAGGAGGAGCAACTGAGATGAGGATATATCCATTCCCCATTGCAGTGTGGGTAGCTGCCGGGTCGTTGCTCATGGCCACACCCGCATTTGCATCTGCAAATAACGACAATTTACAGGGACAGGGACAGGCCGTTGTCACTGTTCTTCCTCAGCATGAGGATGGGAAGGCCGCCAACGTTTCCACGAACGACCTAACTTTGAAGGTCGACGGAAAGGTGTCGAACATCACGCAGTGGACACCGCTGCGCGGCCCTGCACATCAAATCGAGATGGTGCTGCTGATCGATGACGCGGCTCGCGAAAGCCTCGGCACCCAAATGGGAGATATTCAGAGATTCATACGCGAAATGCCGAGTAATGCGAAGATCGCTATCGCATATATGGAATACGGACAAGCCGTACTTGCGGGTCCGTTGACAACCGACCACGCCGCGGTCCTGCGTGAGCTTCACATGCCGCTGGAAGGTATGCCGGGTGTCGCAGCCAGTCCGTATTTTTGTCTCTCGGATCTTGCCAATCACTGGCCGTCGCAGAACCCCGGAGCCCGGCGTGAGGTGGTGATGATCACCGACGGCGTGGATGATTACTACCTGCGGTATGACCCCGAAGATCCTTACGTCGAGGCTACCATTCAGGATTCCCTGCGCGCCCATCTGGTCGTCTATTCGATCTATTGGCACTCTCAGGGCTGGATCAGCAGCACTGGCTACGAAACCGATGCGGGCCAGAACCTGCTGGAAGAACTTACCCAGGCCACCGGCGGTTACAGCTACTGGATTGGATTCGGCAATCCGGTGTCCTTTGAGCCGTACTTTACCGATATTATGAAACGCGTCCATCATCAGTACGAACTGGGCTTCCTTGCCCGCCTGGACGGTAAGGGTGAGGTGGAGAGCCTCAAACTGCAGGTTCATCATCCTCATGCCAAATTCGATGTTCCAGGCGAGACTTTTGTCGTTCCCGCGGGCCCGACAGGCATGGACGGAGAATAACCCGGCTGGATCCGCATCCGGCGCAAACCTGCGCTGGATGCGGATTTCTGTTTTCGGCCCACATTCCGGCAATCTCCTGGCGCCTATCCGATATCCTGATATTCGTGGCATTTTGAGCCACTCTCTTCCTTTTGCGACCCGCTTCGAGGCCGCCGCGTGCCTGCCGCCGCGCTGAACTTTGCAGCGTACGCGGAATCCATGAACCTTGGCGGCAGCCAGGTGAATCTAGATAGGAGTACGTCGAAGAAGAGCACGTGAAAGGACGTCCGCAGCATTCCTCTGACTGCAAAGGAAGTTAGCTCCGCAGACCGCAAATCTCTGGTCTGAGCAAGAAGAGCAGCGAACCCACGGGAGAAGATTTTTGTCTGAGTCTGTACTCGCGGCGCCGGCCCCGGCCGGTCCACAAGAAATCCCGGCCCAGATAACCGTCGTGAACCCGATGGACCACGCGCTATGGAAGCCGCGGGTCAACCGCTGGCTCATCGCCGCAACCGTAGCCTTGGCCGCGTTTATGGAGGTACTCGACACCTCCATTGCCAATGTCGCTCTGCCGCATATTGCCGGCAGCCTGGGCGCCAGCACCGATCAGGGAACCTGGGTGCTGACCAGCTATCTGGTCTCGAATGCCATCGTGTTGCCGCTGGGCGGCTGGATCTCCAACATCATGGGCCGGCGCAACTTCTTTGTCCTTTGCATCACAATCTTTACCATCTCCAGCTTTCTCTGCGGCATTGCTCCCACCCTGCCGCTGCTGATCATCTTCCGCATCATGCAGGGCGCGGGAGGCGGCGGGCTGCAGCCCATGGCTCAGGCCATCATGGCCGATTCATTCGAGCCGCATGAGCGCGGCCAGGCCTTCGCGCTCTACGGACTTGTGGCCGTGCTGGCGCCTTCCATCGGCCCCACCCTCGGCGGCTGGATCACCGACAACTTCTCCTGGCGCTGGATCTTCTTCAGCAATATTCCAGTTGGCATTCTGGCCTTCATTCTCGTCTCGCGTCTCGTGGATGATCCCCCATGGATCAAGCCAAACCGCGCATTGCTGCGCAACATCGACTATCTCGGCCTCAGCTTCCTCTCGATCGCCATGGGCGCCATGCAAATCATGCTCGATAAGGGCGAGGAAAACGATTGGTTCGCGTCCTACTTCATCCGCATCGCCGCTGTCCTCTTCATCGGCGGCATGATCGGGCTCATCCTGTGGGAGTGGCACAGGAAGGATCCGCTCATCAACCTGAAGCTGTTTCGCTTCAGGAACTTTACCATCTGCTGCTTCCTGATGATGCTGGTCGGCGGAGTGCTGAACGCCAATACTGTTCTTCAGCCGCTTTTCATGCAGCAACTGTTGGGCTACACCGCCATGCGAGCGGGCATGGCGCTGACTGCCGGCGGCATTACCCTCATGATCGTGATGCCCCTGGCCGGCTATGCCACAGGCAGGGTCTCCGCGCGCACACTCACCCTGATTGGCTTTACGCTGCTCGTCCTAAGCTTCCGCTACGCGGCCTGGGTCTCGACTCTGGACATGAGCTTCGCCGCCGCGTCCTGGCTGCGCATCATCCAGATGCTGCCGCTGCCGTTCTGCTTCATTTCCATCACCAACGCGGCTTATCTGGGCATGCCGAAAGAGGAGAGCAACCAGGTCGCCGGCCTCATCAACTTCACTCGAAACATCGGCGGCAGCATCCTCATCGCCGTGACCAACGCCCAGGTGACAACCCGCTCCCTGTGGCACCAGCAGCACCTGCAAAGCGCCATGACCTCGGCGAGCATCGCTTTCCAGCAGCATAGCCAGGCCCTGACCGGCTACTTCGCC
>JAJZNH010000674.1:6269-7667 GCA_021811745.1 Acidobacteriota bacterium | reverse complement strand
GCGCTTTGCCCGCGCGGTTTGCCTGGCAAGTACAATGGCCCGCATGGATAAAAGCAGCCTCGCCCGCCGCGAGTTCCTGCAGGCCACCGCTGCCGCCGGTTCCGCTGCGGCGCTCGCCGGCATCGCCGCTCCATCGCTCAGGAGCGAGCCCACGGCGAATCCCGGCGCCCAGCCTGTTCCCGCGTGGGCATCCAGGCCCATGCGCTGGTTCCAGCTCGTGCTGGTCGAAAACGATCCGCTCTATTACAGCCCCAAGTTCTGGCTCGATTACTTCAAGCGCACGCGCTCTGAGGGCGTGTGCCTGAGCGGCGGAGGCTGCGTCGCCTACTACCCCACCGAGATTCCGTACCAGCACCGTAGCCGGTGGCTCGGCGGACGCGACGTGCTGGGGGAGCTGATCACCGGCTGCCGGAACGAAGGCATCTCTTCGATCGTCGTCCGCACCGATCCCCACGCCACATGGAACGACACCAAGGAAGCGCACCCGGACTGGATTGCTGTGGATGTGAATGGCAAGCCGCGTCCACACTGGGCCATGCCCGACATGTGGCTGACCTGCGCCTATGGCCCCTACAACTTTGAGTTCATGACCGCCGTGCACAAGGAGATCATGAGCCGCTACCACGTCGACGGCCTCTTCCAAAACCGCTGGGATGGCGAGGGCATTTGCTATTGCGTGCACTGCGTGGCCAACTTCCGCGCGGCCACCGGATTTGCTTTGCCGCGGAAGGCCGACGTACACGATCGCGTGTATCGGGCCTGGATGGAGTGGCGGCAGGAGCGGCTGATGAGCCTGCTCGATCTTTGGGATAGAACCATCCAGGAGATCAATGCGGATTCGGCGTGCATCCCCAACGGCGGGGGCGCGCTCTACTCGCTGGACGACGTGCAGCTCAGCAAGCGCGTTCCGATGCTGGCCGCGGACCGGCAAGGGCGCGCCGGTCTGGAGACGCCGTGGTTTATCGGCAAGACGGCAAAAGAGTATCGCGCCACGCTGGGAAGCAAGCCCGCGATCGGCCTGTTTAACGTGGGCCTGGAAGACCGCTACCGCTGGAAAGACAGCGTGACCAGCGAGGCCGAAATCCGGATTTGGGTCTACGACGCCATCGCGAACGGCATGGTGCCCTGGTGCTGCAAGTTCTCCGGCACGCTGCACGACGATCGCTGGCTGCCGTGGGTCGAAGAGATCTTCGTGTGGACGGAGAAGAACCGTAAGTATCTTGTGCAAGGACGCCCGATTGCCCGCGTGGCCATTGTGTATTCGCAGCGCACGGCGTGGTTCTACGGGGGACACGAGGCGCGGGCCAAAGTGGAGAACTACGCCCTAGGCTGGTGCCAGGCCTTGAACGAATTGCGTATTCCCTTTGAGATGGTCCACGACGAACTGATGGACGCGGC
>JAJZNH010000674.1:0-6259 GCA_021811745.1 Acidobacteriota bacterium | reverse complement strand
AAGACACTCATCCTACCGAATATCGCGGTGCTCAATGAAGCCCAGTGCGATCAGCTGCGTGCCTTTGTGGGCAAGGGCGGCAGCCTAATTGCGACCTACGAGACCAGCCTCTATGACGAAACCGGAGCGGCGCGAAAGAACTTCCTGCTCGCTGATTTGTTCGGCGTGGACTGGACGGGAAAGACGCAGGGGCCTATGCTCAACTCCTATATCCGTCTGGAGCACGAGGCGCTTCCCAAAAGCCCCTTCTTTGCCGGTTTGGAAGATGCGCCGCGTGTGATTAACGGCGTCTACCGCGTGGAAACCACGCCGCGTGAGCCCTTTGCCGAGACGCCCTTCACGCTGATTCCCAGCTATCCCGACCTGCCCATGGAAGAGGTGTTCCCGCGCCAGCCGCACACAAACATCTCCTGCCTGTATCTGCGCGAGGCAGGCGGACGTGTGGCCTATTTTCCCTTCGACATCGACCGCACCTTCTGGAACGTGCTCTCGGGGGATCATCTCAAGATCATGCGTAACACGCTTCAATGGGCGAACAACGAAACTCCGGCCGTCGAAGTGGAAGGGCCGGGAGTGCTGGACGTGACGGCGTGGCGCAACCCGAACTCAATTACGGTGCACCTCGTCAATCTCACCAATCCCATGGAGATGAAGGGGCCGTACCGCACGTTCTTCCCCATGGGTCCTCAGAAGGTCCGGCTGCGACTGCCAGAGCTATCCTCCGCACAGGAGGCGCATCTGCTTGTAGCTGGCACAACGGTTGGGATCGAGCGCGCCGGCTCGGAGGTGAGCGTCACCGTGCCTTCCGTTCTAGATCACGAGGTAGTGGCGATCGACGTCTAGATCGGAAGGAAGGTGAACTGGACGGGCGCCCATGGAACAGATGCAGCGGGATCGATGCGGCCTGGGAAACGATGGAAAGCATGGAGCTATCCAGTGCGATAAGCTGATGCCAAGAATCATTCCGATGCGATGGCTGGCTCGCGGCCGGACGATCCTGACCGTGTTTCTTCTTGCGCCCCTTCTGGCCGTGGGGCGGGGAAGCGGCGGCGCTGCGTCGCCAGTTACGCATGTCGATCATGGTCCCAATTCGGCCAGGGCGCAGGCGCAACATTTTGTGCTGCTGGTTCTGCTGGAAGGATTGAGATGGGATTATGCCCAGCGAGATGGCGCCAGGAATCTGCTGGCGCTGGGCAAGGCAGGGGTTTCAGCGCCGAAGGGGATGAACCCGAGCTATCCGCCCCTGAGTTTCCCCAACGGCCTGAGCATCGTGACTGGACTCTATCCCGAGCACCACGGCATTGTAGCCGACAACTTCTTCGATCCCGCGCGGAAGGCCCGTTTTTCCAGTTCCGATCCCGAGGCGGAGAGCGACGGCACGTGGTACAGCGGCACACCTCTGTGGAGTTTGGCCGAGAGCCAGGGAATGCGCACGGCTTGCTTATTCTGGCCCGGCTCGGAAGCCAAGATCGCCGGCTTTCGGCCGACGTACTACGTGCGCGCCGGGGGCGAGATCGACGATGAGGCGCGTGTTCGCCAGGCACTCGAATGGCTGCAGTTGCCGGCGGCGTACCGCCCGCATTTGATCGCTCTTTCTTTTTCAGAGCTGGACCGGGAAGGCCGGCAGTTCGGTCCCGAGGCCCAAGAAACCAAAGCCGCGATGCTCAAGATGGACGCGCTCGTGGGCCAACTGAAGGCGGGTCTGGATGCAACCGGCCTGCCCATCGATCTGGTGGTTGTGGGCGATCACGGCATGGCCAGGAGCGAGGGCGGTTGGATTGCTCTCGACCAGTTCACGGGCCTGACGGGCTTCGACACCGATGGGGCCATGTTGTACGGTCAGTCGGAGGCGGAGCGCGAGAATGTCTACAATCAGCTCAAGCAGGTTTCTTCGCTCTTTGTCGTCTACCGTCGCAGGAACGTGCCACCACAGTTGCATTACCGGCAGAACGCGCGCGTGGGCGATCCGGTGGTGTTCGCCACCGGCCCTTATGCGATTCGTGCAGGTGCGCCGGGGGCCGGAATGGCTGATCGGCCACCATCGGCGGGTCTACCCGGCTTCGATCCCGGCGTGGTGCCGGAGATGAAGGCCGGTTTCTATGCCGCTGGAGCGGATATCGTTGTGGGAGCGACGGTAGCGCCCTTCGAGAATGTGAATCTGTATCCCTGGCTGGCACACCTGCTGGGCCTGACCACACCAAGAACCGACGGCGACCTGAATATCCTGTCCGGCACGCTGCGCGACGGCGGAGGAGCAGCAACTCAATGAACGAGCATGCAAGCATGGGCGCGGTTTTGGCCATTGACGGCGGAGGCACGCGCACACGCGCAACCATCGTTGCCGGCGAAAGGGTGTTGGCCCACAGCGAGAATGGCTCCATCAAGCGGTTGCGCGTAGGAGAAGCAGCCGCCGAGGAGAATCTGCGCGCCCTGTTGAAGGAGAGCTACGCGCAGGCGGGCTTGAGGAGCGTTCGGGCGGCGTGCTGTGGCGTCGCCAGCGCCACCATGCCGGGTATTTCCGAATGGATCGGTATGGTTCTTGCGGAGTTTGCGGTCGAGAGGTCGGAGATCGTAGGGGATGAGATCATCGCTCTCGACGCGGCCTTCCGGGGCGGCCCTGGGATCCTGCAGATCGCCGGAACGGGTACGAATACGGTGGGCCGCGCGCCGGATGGCGGCATGGAATGCGCCGGGGGGTGGAGTTCACGCCTGGGCGACAAAGGATCGGGGTACTGGATTGGCCTCCACGCCGTGCGGCGGGCGCTGCACGCCTACGATTGCGAGCAGCCAACCGAGGTGCTCAAGACAGTAGGCGAGATCTGGGGTTCGCGCAGCTTAGAGGATCTCGTCAACCTGGGCGACAGTACGCCGGGGCCGGACTTTGCCGCGCTGGCGCCGGCGATCAATGAGCTGGCCGAGGCCGGCGACCCGGTCGCTGTGGGTGTGCTCAAGCAGGCCGCGGCTGACCTGGCGGAGTTTGTGCTTTTGGTACGGGCCAAGCTGCGCCGCAAGCACGGAATTCCGGGCGAAGTTCCGGTGGCCTGGACGGGCAGCGTAATCGAACGAATGACGATTGTGCGCGATGGCTTTTTTACGAGGCTCCGGGCCGCGGCCCCAGGAATGCCGATCCGGCAGGAGGCAGTGGTTTCACTCGATGGAGCGGTGTGGAGAGCCAAAAGGCTGGCCGAGGCGCGCGGATAAACTTTGGGGCTTTGCGGCGGCAGCAACGCGAACCAAGCAAGAACCATCGGTGGTGCTATCTGTACTTACGCAGTACGCCCAGCACACGACCCTGAATGGCGACCTGCGCGGAGGGAACGTAGATGGGCTCCATCTCCGGGTTCGCGGGCTGCAGGCGGACCTGTGAACCCTCGTTAAAGAAACGCTTCAGCGTGGTCTCAGAGCCGCGCACGAGCGCTACCACGATCTCGCCCTGGCGGGCCGTGCGGGTACGTTCCACCAGGACGTAATCGCCATCGATGATGTGCTCATCGCGCATGGAATCGCCTCTCACCTCAAGCGCAAAGACGTCGCGGTTGCCGACCACATCGTGGAGCGAGATTGTCTCGGGGGCTTCGACGGCCTCGACCGGCAGGCCTGCGGCGATCCGGCCGGCCAGGGGCAGCTTGAGGCTGGAGCGGGTTCGCGCGCCCGGCGGCAAGAGGTCGATGGATCGGCTGTGGTTGTGCACGCGGTCCAGCATGCCTTTCTTCTCGAGGTTGGTAATGTGTTTGTGGACGGTGGCCAAGCTCTTCAGCCCCATGCCACGGGCGATCTCTTCAAACGACGGGGAGTAGCCGTTGCGCGTGACGAACGTCGCGAGGAAATCGAGAACTTCTTTTTGCCTTCGAGTGACAGCCATGCGCGCATTATAGCGAATAAAAAGCGAATCGCAACACAATTTTCCTTGCGGGCTCGAATCTCTTTTGTTACTGGGCAGCGAGAGAAATTGCCCCGAGATTTGGCGGCACAGCCGCGCTCTACAATCGAGCTATGATCCTAGAGACCTTTCCCGTTGGGCCCCTGGCGTGCAACTGTACGATTCTCGGCGACGAGGAGGCGCAAGAGGCCATCGTCATTGATCCTGGTGACGAGGTAGGCCGGATTCATCGGCGGCTGAGCGAGCATGGGCTGAAGATCAAACAAATCCTTATCACTCACGGCCATATCGACCATGTGGGCGGGGCGCTCAAGCTCAAACGGCTGACCGGCGCGCCTATCTTCCTGAACGAGAACGATCTCCCACAACTCAAAATGATGGCAATGCAAGCCGCGTGGCTGGGTGTGGCCACGCCGGAGACGGCGGCGCCGGATGCAAGCCTGACCGAGGGGCTCAGCGTGGGCCTGGAGCGCTATCCCGCCCAGGTAATGCACACGCCGGGGCACACGCAAGGTTCGGTGTGCTTGCACTTTGCCCCCCTCCAACTGCTGATAGCCGGCGATACGCTCTTTGCCGGCAGTATCGGGCGCACCGACTTGCCCGGCGGCGACTCCAAACAGATTTTGGATTCGCTGCACACCCGGTTGTTGCTCCTACCCGACGAAACCAAAGTACTGCCCGGTCACGGCGCGGCTACAAGCATTGGAAGAGAGCGGGAAGGAAATCCGTTTCTAACTGGGCAAATGCGGCAAATTCGTCGCTAGGTAGTTCTATTAAATTCAAAATATTAGCCGCAAATCTGCAAGTATTACTTGCAGTCGAGGCTACGTAATATTACTCTCCTGATGCGTTCCTAAGTGATTCACCAGGATAGTTACTCCCGTGTTGAACTCCGCTTGGCGCGAGAGCAGGCTGAGGACCAGCCAGCCGGACTCCGGGAGTCCGAAGAAGTAGCCGGGGTGAAGCCAGACGCCCCGGTCGAGGAGCGCCAGCGCCGTTCGCTCGCTGGGCTCGATGGCCGGAATCCGGAGGACAGCGTACCAGCCGCCTTCGACTTCCAGCCGCTGGACCGTTGGCAGGCTGATAAGCTGGCGGTCCAGCTCCGCCAGGTTTGCCGAGACGCGCGCGCGAATCTGCTCCTGGATCGCCGCGCGGCCCGCAAGCCAGGCGGGCAGGGCACACTGGACGGGTGCATTCATGGAGAGAAAGGTGTCGGCGATCACCTCTAGGCGGTCGAGGGCCTGCGATCGTTCAGGCCCCGTGGCCACGATCCAGGCGGCCTTCATCTGGGGCAGGCCGGCAACCTTGCTGAGGCCGCTGACCACAAAGACGGGAACGCCGTCGAGGCCCGAGGCGAAGCTGGTCCCCGTGCCCCGGATCGCGTAATCGAGAAAGACCTCATCCACAATGAGCGAGAGATCGAACTCGCGGCAGAGGCGGGCCAGCTCTTCTGCTTCCCAGGGCTTGGTGAAGTGGCCGGTGGGGTTGTTCGGGTGGACGACGACGATCGCCCGGGCCGCGGGGGTCATGGTACGGCGCAGTTCCGCGAAGTCGATCTGCCAGCCGTGGTCGTAGACCAGGAGAGCGGGTTTGAGGCGCACGTCGTCCAACTCAGCGAGAAAGTCGAAGAGCGGATAGCCGGGCTGGGGGATGAGAATCTCGCTGCCCGGATCGCAGAGCAAGCGAAAGAGAAAGCTATAGGCCTCGCTGGTGCTGGTGGTGAGTACGATCTGTCCGGGGTCGAGGGCCACGCTGTGGGCCGCATAGTATGCGCAGACGGCCTCGCGAGCGCGCAAGCTGCCCTTAGGCTGCGGGTCGTAGTCGAGGGCATGGGGATCGGCCAGCGCCTGCAAGAGATCTTGCGGGTAAGTGAAGCCACAGCGGGTGGGATTGGAGGCAGTGAGGTCGGCGATGGGCAACCCGGCCTCCTTGCGCAGCCGGTAGGCGCGCGCCAGCTCGCTCTCCTCCGTATTCCAGGATGTCCGTTGCGAAAGGCGCATGGGTCTTATCTTAGCGGCCCGCGCGAAGGGCGGTGCAGCGGCGCGCGCGGAACCAGAGCAGCGGAAGCCTCATGCGGCGGCCGGCAGCTCAGCCGGAGCCGTCTCGGGTCTTGTTGTATTCGTGGTCGTCGGATCGCAGGAGGGGGGCGGGGCGTGGGTTCAGATCCGGGTCTTCAGCAGGGTGGACACCTCCGCTCAGGGCAGTGACGAGGCGGTAATGAATGCACCTGTTTCGTGCGTGGCAGGTTTTGCAATCTCCGGGGTCGCAGGTGAGTTTCTCAGGGGCCAGCTCGTGGCCATCGCGGGTGCGGGTGAAGGACTGTACGGTGTCGTTGGCGAGAGTGGGTGGACGGCTAGGGATGTTCTGGGAGGCGATTTG
>JAJZNH010000091.1:3664-7671 GCA_021811745.1 Acidobacteriota bacterium | reverse complement strand
GTCAAAATAATTGTCCGAGACTTGCACGTCGAGATCGCCAAAGGAAAGATAGACACTTCGCGCCAGGACGGGGGAAGTAATGCGAATCTGATACTTGCCCTCAGCGCCGGTGGTCTCAACGGTGAGATGCGCGGGCCTCAGGTGCACATCCTTGACAGGCGCCAGATAAAGCAGGTTGCGCGAAAGCTCGGCTCCGCCCGCGGTCAGGTCAGCCACGATAAAAACACGCGAGGTGTCAGCCGCGCCCGCATTGAAGAGCTTTTCGAGCGGCCAGGACAGATACACTTTGCTGGCGAGCGGCGTTATGTTCACATCATGCGACTCTTCGAGCAGCGCCTTGCCGTCGAAGTCCAGCAGGCGGACGCGCAACACAGCCGTCTGCGGCTCAGTCTTGTCGGAGACGATATATACGTTCATCGAACTGCCCTCGACATTCGGCGAAACCAGAATGGGCGCATAGAAGCGGCGCGCGTAGTATTGCAACGCCTTCCATCGTCCGTAGTAGTCAATGGAAGACCACGAGGCTACGGGCCAGCAATCATTCAACTGCCAGAAGATGGAGCCCATCGTTTCAGGGCGCAGCCGGCGGAAGTGCTCCGCTCCGATCTTGACTCCCTCGGCCTGCAACACCTGGCTGATGTAGAGGAAGCTGGCAAAGTCCTTCGGCTGCGGATAGTACCGACTGATGTAGTTCTGAATGATGGAATTGCCCTGCTTGTTCTTCTGATGAGCCAGCATCACAGGCGTAAAGATGCTGGTGCGATCCTCTGGCACGGTGAAGCTTTCAATCGTGCGCATCTCAGGAAAGGACTGGAAGCCGTACTCGGAAACAAATCTCCAATGATGCTTCTCGTACTCCTCGAAGGAAACGCCTCCATGCCACACGCTCCAGTCGTGCATATCGCCTGACTCAAAACTGTTGCTTGTGGGCTCGTAATCCGAACTCGGCGAACTGGGCCAGTAAGGGGTCTCCGCGTCCAGCCGCTCGACCACCCTGTTCAGGATGCCGCTGAATTCGGTCAGATAGTCCTGCCACATCTGGAACTTCACATCCAGCGGCAACGCCGCCCGGTCGCCCCAGTTCAGCGATTCCTCGATTTCGTTGTTGCCGCACCAGAGCACAATGCTGGGATGATTGCGCAGGCGGCGCACCTGGTCTTCGGCCTCGGCTTCCATGTTGAGCTTGTAGGCGTAGGTGCCCGGCTCCCAGTTGCTGAACATGAAATCCTGCCAAACCATGATGCCCAGTTCATCGCAGGTTTGGTAGAACTCGTCGGTTTCGTAGTAGCCGCCGCCCCACACCCGGATCATGTTCATGTTGGCATCGCGGGCGGACTCGAGAATGCGCCGGTAATCAGCGGTCGTGACGCGGTTGGGAAAGCTGTCAAAGGGGATGACGTCCGCGCCCTTGGCAAAGACCGGGATGCCATTGACAATGAATTCAAACGACCGGCCCCACTTGTCCAACTGACGGCGCAGCACCACGGAGCGCAGTCCTACTTTCACCGTGCGCTCTTCAATGGGCCGGTGCTGCGGACTCAACTGTGCGGTGAACTGATACAGCGGCTGGTCTCCGTAGCCGGCTGGATACCAGAGATTGGGCTGGCGGATTTCAAACGGAAGGTCGATCACGTTGTCGCCGCCGTGAACAGCCACCTTTCTGCTCAGAGTGATGGATTTTCCGTTGACGGCGTACTGCACACTGACTCTGACCGACTGGCTCGTGGACGCTTGAACCTCAACCTCCGCGTCAAGGTGAGCCACTTCCCTGCTTACATCGCGTTGCCGGATCGCGAAGTCCGCAATGCGAACCTGGTCCCATGCTTCAAGCTGAACCGGCCGCCAGATGCCGCTCGTAACAAAGCGCGGTCCCCAATCCCAGCCGTACTCGTAGGCGGCTTTGCGGATGTAATTCTTCGCCTTGGTCTTCGTCCTTGGCTGCCAGGGATCCTGCGCCGCTACTCTTTCAGCAGCCGTGATCGGCGAAGGAAAGACAACACGCAGCTGGTTCTGGCCTACATGCAGATGATCCTTCACCGGCACGCGCCAGATTCGGAACATGTTGTCCGCGGAAAGCACTTCGGCGCCGTTCAAATACACTTGCGCGGCCGCATCCAGCCCGTTAAAGACCAAATCCACGTTAGACCGCGCCAGCATGTCCGGCGTCACGTCGAAGCTCAGCCGGTACTCCCAGCTCTCGTTCTCGATCCACTGCAATTTGGCTTCGTTGTCGCGAAAAAATGGGTCGGGAATCTTCTTGTTGGCGAGCAGATCCAGGTGAACGTCGCCGGGGACTGTAGCCGGCAGCCAGCCAGCCTCCGCATTCTGCGGTGCGCTTTGTATCTGGCGGAACTGCCAGCCGTGGTCCAAAGCCTCAATGACATTCTGCTCATGGCGCCCTTGTGCGCGAGCAGCTCTCGCGGGCTGGCTCATCGGCATTCCGGTCAGAAAACAAAGTATCATCGCTGGCTGCAAAATTCCGCCGCGGCCTGGCACTCGCATGGCGCTTCCTCCAATGCCTTCCTTCAAGAAATACATTCACTGCCGAAGAAGACGTCTCCGGAAATCGCGGATAAGAGTAACACGAGAGGCCCTCGTCGATGATCCCCGCCAACAATTGCGGCAAACGCATGAACGAGGAAATCTTTGCAGCGTTTATTTTGGAAGAACAGGCCGTGGGCAGTAGGGTTTGATAACCGCGCGGATGCGTTGCCCTCATCATCAAGGCCAACCATCGCCGTGAAACCTACGACGAGGGAACCAAGCTTTTCAGCACCCTTACATTCCGCTCATCGTCCCCGTCTTCATCCAGAGGCGTCTCGGCAATAAACGCGCAATGCGCAAAGCGCGCATCGTTCAGTAGACGCCGAAAGGGCTCGACGCCCATCGTTCCCTGCCCGATATGCTCATGCCGGTCGAGCTTCGAGCCGCGCTCCGCCTTGGCGTCGTTGCAGTGCCACACACGCACGGAATCAAATCCGACCGTGGCCCCGGCCTGGCGCATCGTCTCTTCGTAGCCGTCCGCCGTCACCATGTCGTAGCCGGCCACGTGCGTGTGGCAGGTATCCAGGCACACACCCACCGGCGCCGCGGCGCGCAGCCGCGCCACCAGCTCCGCCACCTGCTCAAAGCTGCCGCCCAGGGAAAACTCCGCCCCCGCCGTGTTCTCGATGAGAATGTGAAAGCCGGTTCCCTGCCACGGCAAACCATCAATGGCGCGGTTGATCGAATCCGCCGCCAGTTTCAGGCCCTCGTCGCGCGTCAATCCTTTCCATGAGCCCGGATGCAGCACCAGATACTCCGCGCCCAGCGCCAACGCCCGCTCGATCTCGCCGCGAAAGGCATGGACGCTCTTTTCGCGCACCTCGTTCGACTGGCTGCACACATTCACCAGGTAGCTGGTATGAATCACCAGCGGCCCCACATCAAACGCCGCACGCAGTTCGCGCATCCGCTCGGCCTGCTTGTGGTCCACCTTGGGCGCATGCCACATGCGCGGACTCGACGAAAAAATCTGAAAGGTATTGGCGCCGATCTCCTGCGCCCGCTCCACGGCTTTGGAAGCCCCGCCGGCCGTCCCGAGATGGATCCCGATTCGTTTTGTCATGGAGACAGTCTACCCGCTGCTGCGGCGGTCATCCTTCTTACATCCCCATCGCCACACAGATCGCCGCCACATCGCCGATCCGCTCGCCCAGCGCCGCCGGCACAACCTTGCAAATTTTTGCGGAGGCAGGCAGCGCTTCGCGTTCCATCGTCCTTCGCGCCGGATCGAGCAGGCTGTCGCCCAGGCGCATCGCCAGTCCTCCAACCACAATGCGCTCTGGATTGAAAAGATCGACAAGAATCGCCAAAGCCTCGCCGAGCCTGTTCCCTGTGCTTTCCAGAAGGCGCAGCGCCAGCGCGTCTCCCTGTTGCGCCGCCTCGGCCACATCCTTCGCGGTAAGAACGCCGCTGCTGTGCAACCTGGCCGCCAACGCAGTCGCCTCGCCGCGATTGATCGCAGC
>JAJZNH010000091.1:0-3654 GCA_021811745.1 Acidobacteriota bacterium | reverse complement strand
ACCTCTTGCACAGTCACCTGCGCCATGCCACCGCCGCTCGCCCAGCCTTCCACCGAGCCGGCCTTGTGATAGCCCACTGGCCCTGATGGCGTCAGCCGCACATGCCCGATCTCGCCGGCCTGCCCTGACGCTCCACGATACAAACGCCCATCGGCGATCACGCCAGCTCCCAGCCCAGTTCCCATCGTCAGGAAGATCATGTAGCGGGTGCCGTTGCCGGCCCCATAGCGGTGCTCGGCCACCGCGCCCGCGTCCGCATCGTTCTCCAGCCGGCAATCGATCCCGAATTCCTCGCGCAGAATCGAAGTGATCGGCACATCCACCCATGTCGGCAGGTTGGGCGGCGCCTGAATTACGCCCGCAGCCTGATTCTGCGGGCTTCCGCAGCTCACACCGATGCCGCCCAGCCGCGCCCGGTCGATGCCCAATGAGTCAACGAGCTGGTGGATCGACTGCTTGATCAGGTCGATGACCCGCTCTGGCCCCTGCTCCGGCAGCGTGGGAAACTCGATGCGTCCGAGCATCTCCGGCGGCTCAGAGGAAAGCACCACCGCCGTCTTGGTGCCGCCAATATCCACACCAACCCAGATCTTCTCTTCCGAATTGATCTGCCTCTCACTCATATTCCGCTCTCCCCGCAAACGCGATCGCGAGCACATACAAAAAGCACAGCAACGGGACGGTCATGGCAACGCGAATGCCGAAGTGATCCGCCGTAAGCCCCACCAGCGGTGGAATCACCCCGCCGCCGATTGATGCCGTCACCAGCAGGCCTGAAAGCGTTCCCTTCGATTCCATGAAGGTGTGAATCGCTCCGCTAAACAGAAGCGTGAAAAGCACCGACGTAAAGAAGCCGCAGGCGGCAAAACCAAACGCCGTCACATGCACTGACCCGAACATCGCCAGCAGCAGGCATGCCGATGCGGCGAGCGCATACAAGCGCAGCAACTTGCGCGCCCCGAGCCGATGAATCCCGGGCCCGCTCGTCAATCGGCCCACGCCCTGCAAGCCCCAGAACAACGAAACGGTCAGCGCCGGCAGCGCAGGCAGAAAGCGCATCAGAGGATTGAGCGCCGCGCCACCCGTCCTGATCTCGCTCAATCCGTGAATCTGCTGGAAGAAGCGCACGATCCACGACGCTGTTCCCACCTCTGCGCCGACATAAAAGAAGATCGCCAGGAAATAGGTGACGGCGATCGGATGACTCAGCAGCCGCGCAACCTCACGTGGCCGCAGACTTTCCGCAGCGGCCGCGCCACGCTCCGGAAATGCCGAAAGAGCCACCAGCGCCATCAGCACGCCGCACAGCACCGCGTACCCCGCATAGAGCCACTGCCACGGCTTCCCGTGGGTCTGCAACGCGGAGAGGCAGAACGGCCCGGCAAAGGCTCCTATGCCGCAGAAGCCGATCGTCAAAGTCAGGTTCCGGTGGTAATTCTCGCGCCGGTCCAGCCGCTCGATCAAGGGATTGCCGGCCGTCTCCAGCAGCGCGATACCCGAACCGATCACGAATGCCGCAACGATGATCGGCAGGTAACCATTCACCCACATCATCGCGGCGCAGCCGACAGCCATCATCAGCAAACCAGCAAGCACCACAGGCTTCGCCCCCAGGTGGTCCGCCGCCAGCCCGGCCGGAATCGAGCAAACTCCGAAAGGGATATAGAGGGCAAACGCCAGCAATCCGCCCGCGAAGAGGCTCAGATGATACTGCCGGATGAGCACCGGAATCATCACGCCCACCACGTTAAGCACGATGCCGAACGTAAAGTAGGACGCGAACATGATCCACAGCAGCCGGATATTCCCGCCGGCCACAGCTTCGGCTCCATTCGTCTTCACCGGCGTTCACCCTGCCCCAGTTGGATTTGCCGTAGGCGGTTCGCTGCGCAGCGCCTCAGCCAAGGCGTAAAGAATACAGGGTGGCGCGTGTCGACTGCCATGCGCGCGAGACGGCGCAGGGCAGACGGCTCCCATAGAGCGGCGCGATCCGAAACAGCAACCGAACAGCCTCTAGCGTTTTTTGGCAGGCTTGGAAGGAGTTTTCTTCGTTGGCGGTTTGGATGGCTTGGCCACGGGCGCAGCCTTACCAGCCTTGGCGGTGCCGGCCGCCTGCTTCGCCTTTCCGGCAGCCAGCTTTTCGGCTTTGGGCGCGGTTTCTGTGCCGGTATCGCTATCGCCTCTGGTTGCGTGTGTCTGGGGGTGGTCAAAGCCGGCTTGGCGGCCGGTTTTGCAGCGCGCTCGGCTGGGGCTCCTGCCTTCGCCGGCTTTTCAGCTTTTGGCGCGGCAGCCTGCTTGGCAGGTTTCTCCGGCTTGGCTGGAGTCGCAGCCGGGGTTTCCGCTTTCTTTGCCGGCTCGCGTTGCGTCTACTTGCGGCTCCTGGGTCTCACAACAGCCTCAGCCGGTTCAAGCTGCTCCTCTTCCTCACCCACCAGTTCCTCTTCCACCGGCTCGTTCTCAGCAACCATCTCGACATCCATATCGTCCATTGGCATGCCGATTCCCAGGTCGATCTCCTCTTCCTCGCCAAGTTCCTCCAGATCCTCGGCCTCTGCCAAAGCTCCTTCGGACTCTTCCTCTTCCTCATACTCGGCTTCCCTTAGCTTGGCCTCGGCGCTCCGCCTGGCGCGCGTCCGCTTTACCGTCTCGCGGGGAGGCGGAGCCGGCGGCGAGTAAGGCTCCAGGAAGGCACGAAGCTCTTCAGGTGTGCTCAGCTTGCCGTCAATCAACTGCAGGAAGATGGCGTGTACGACCTCGCGATACACCGGCAGTTCCGGAGTGATGCGCATCTCGAGCATCAGCGCGTGAGGAATTCTCTGGCGGGCTTCCGGCCAAACCTTCCGGAACTGATGATAGCGTTCCTGGACCCCCTTATCTTTACTCGTAAATCCAAGCCAAAGAACAGCTTCAGGATCATAGCTCGTAAATAACTTGAAGCTCGCCGAGGGCGCGGTATTCTCCTTCGCCAGCAGCACCTTGGCAAACTTGGCCGCCAGCGCATCCAGGCTGTTCCACTCTTCCACAAATCCCGGACGCAGCATTGCCTTCTTAAGCGCCGCCAAATCCCTGGAGGACAATTTGGCGGTCAGCAGCCGCATCTGCGCGGCCGACATATCGGCATGCACGCCCTCCAGCAATAACTCCAGCGCCAGATCGTGCAGCGCCTTCAGCCTTTCCTCATCCGCGCTAGCCGAGGTCCATGCCGGGAAGAGCACCTTCATCCAGCCCTCGGCCTCCATTGCCCGCAGAACCTTCAGGCCCTCTTCCTCGTGGCCAATCTGCTCCAACTCCTGGCTGCGCGCCTGGTCGGAGAGATGTTCGATCACTCCCTCATTCTTCGCGTTGTCATAACGGGCGCGCGTTCTCGGGTCCATCTCCCAACCAAGCCGCGCGATGTAGCGAGTTGCGCGAAGCAATGTGGAAGGATCCTCCAGAAAGCCGTAACTCGACACTAGCCGGAGGGTCCGGCCTTCAATATCCGCCGCCCCGTTCAGAGGATCCATCAACAGGCCATACGATCCCTCGTTCAGAGAGATCGCCATGGCATTTACCGTAAAGTCACGGCGCCGCAGATCCTCCTGGATCGAGGCCGGATGAATCACCAGTTTGCCCGGTTTTGGATACTCGACGCGATGCGCACTAACCAGATCAACG
>JAJZNH010000152.1 GCA_021811745.1 Acidobacteriota bacterium | reverse complement strand
GCGGCCTTATACCTTTGCCGTCTTCGCGCTTCTGATCCTGATCCTTGGCGTTTTCAGCATCGAGTCGATGCCGACGGATATCTTTCCGAACATCGATATTCCCGTGGTCACGGTGGTGTGGAACTTCACGGGCATGTCGGCGCCGGAGATGGCCAACCGCATTGTCTCCAATGCCGAACGGGGCATGACGATCACGGTCAACGACATCGATCACATCGAGTCGCAGTCGCTCGTGGGTGTGGGTGTCATCAAAGTCTTCTTTCACCCCGGCGCCAACATCGCCCAGGCCGTAGCCCAGGTGAGCGCGATCAGCGAAACAGAGTTGCGCTCGTTGCCGCAGGGCACCATACCGCCATTCATCATCCAGTACAACGCATCCAGCGTTCCAGTGCTGCAACTGGGGCTTTCCGGCCGCGGCCTGAATGAGCAGCAATTGTACGACCTGGGCACCAACACCATTCGCGTTCAACTGGCCGACATCGAAGGCGCGCAGATGCCCTTCCCGTACGGCGGCAAGCAGCGCCAGATCCAGGTGGATCTGAACACGGCCGCGCTGCAGGCGAGAGGACTATCGCCGGCCGACGTGGTCAGCGCCGTCAACAATCAAAACGTCATTGCTCCCTCGGGCACCATCAAAATCAACCGCTTCGAGTACCAGGTCGAAACGAACTCGGCGCCCACGCTGCTGAGCGCGCTGAACAACATGCCGATCAAATCGGTGAATGGGACGGTGGTTTACATCCACGACGTGGCCCATGTGCGTGATGGCAACCCGCCGCAAACCAACATTGTTCGTGTAGACGGCCATCGCGCCATCCTCATGAACATCATGAAGACGGGGTCAACCTCAACGCTGGACATTATCAGCGGCGTGCGGCAAAAGCTGGCGTACATCAAAGGCGAGTTGCCGCGCACGCTCAAGATTGAGCCCCTCTCCGACCAGTCGATCTTCGTGCGGGCCGCCATCACGGGCGTGCTCCACGAGGCCATCATCGCGGCTTGCCTGACCGCGCTCATGATCCTGGTCTTTCTGGGCAGTTGGCGCTCCACGCTCATTATCGCGGTTTCGATTCCGCTCTCGATTCTGTGTTCGATCGCGGTGCTCCATATACTGCACGAGACCATCAATATCATGACCCTGGGCGGCCTGGCGCTGGCTGTGGGCATCCTGGTGGACGACGCAACCGTCGAGATAGAGAACATCAACCGCAACCTCGAAGCGGGCAAGGAGATTGAGCAGGCGATTCTGGACGGCGCCGCGCAGATCGCCACGCCGGCGCTGGTATCCACGCTGTCCATCTGCATTGTCTTCGTGCCCATGTTCCTGCTGAACGGGGTGGCGCGGTATCTGTTTGTTCCGCTTGCCGAGGCGGTGGTTTTCGCCATGCTGGCCAGCTACCTGCTTTCGCGCACGGTGGTGCCGACCATGGCCAAGTACCTGCTGAAAGAACACGACGACGCAGAAGCCGCGAGGAGGCGTACCAGCCGCAATCCCTTTACGCGCTTTCATGTGGCTTTCGAGGACGGTTTCGCGGCCCTTCGCCACGGTTATCTCAGGCTGCTCACGCTGTGCGTCGATCATGCGGGCGCATTTCTTGTCGTCTTTCTGGTGCTTATGCTGGCGTCGGTTGGCCTTATCTCGCCGTGGCTCGGTCAGGATTTCTTTCCCACCGTGGATGCCGGCCAGTTCAAGATTCACGTGCGCGCGCACACCGGAACGCGCATTGAAGAAACGGCCGCCCTGTGTGACCGCATTGAATCGACCATTCGCACCGTGATTCCGCGCAACGAACTGGTGACAATTCTGGACAACATAGGCCTTCCCTACTCATCCCTGAATCTTTCTTACTCGACTTCGGCGCCGGTGGGCCCTTCGGATGCGGATATTCAGGTGCAACTCACGCCCAGGCACCACCCGACCGCGGCTTATGTGGAGCAGTTGCGTAAGGTGTTAAGGCGCGATTACCCCGGCGTGGAGTTTTACGCGCTGCCGGTGGACATCGTGACGCAGATTTTGAATTTCGGCCTCGCCGCGCCGATCGATATTCAAATCACGGGCCCGAACCTTTATGCCAACCGCGCCCTCGCCGAGCGAGTGATGAATGAAGTGCGCTATGTGCCTGGCGCGGCTGACGTGCGCATCCAGCAGCCGTTTAACTATCCGGACCTGACGGTGGATGTAGACCGCACTCGCGCCCAGGAGGTAGGACTCACTCAGCAGAATGTGGCGGAAAGCCTGCTGGTCGCTCTTAGCGGAAGCTTTCAGACGAGCCCCAACTTCTATCTCGATCCACGCAACGGCATCTCCTACAACATCGCCAGCCAGACCCCCCAATACAAGCTCGACACGATGGCTGAACTGGAGAGCCTGCCCATCACGGCGCCTAATTCGGGCCGGTCCGCGGGAGGCGCGGCTGCGACAGCCGCCAGCACGTCTTCCACGGGCGCAGCCACCTCCACACTCGCGCCTGGAGCTGTGCCGTCGGAGAATGCGGTCGCAGGGGCCGCGACGGCCGCACCTGGCGCACCCAAGCCGATCCAGGTGCTCAGCAATATAGCCAACATCGTGCCCGGGGCCGAGCAAGGTGAAGTGAGCCACTATGACATGGAGCCGGTGCTCGATATCTACGCCAACGTGGTAGGAACCGATCTGGGCTCTGTGACGCGCGCCGTGGAGCGGATCATCGCTCGCCACCAGAAGGATCTGCCGCGAGGCTCGCACTTCATGCTGCGTGGGCAGAGCGCGACGATGTACAAGTCCTATATCGGGCTGCTGAGCGGGCTGGCCTTCTCGATTCTGCTGGTTTATCTGCTTATTGTGGTCAACTTTCAGTCCTGGCTTGATCCGTTTTTGATCATCTCGGCTTTGCCGGCAGCGCTGGCCGGCATCGTCTGGTTTCTGTTTCTGACCGGCACGCGGCTGAGCGTGCCGGCGCTGACAGGCGCCATTATGTGCATGGGGGTGGCCACCGCCAACTCCATTCTGGTGGTGAGCTTTGCCCGTGAACAGATGGATATCCTGGTAGGCGATGCGCGCAAGGCGGCGCTGAACGCCGGGTTCGTCCGCCTGCGGCCGGTGATTATGACGGCTTTGGCCATGATCATCGGCATGGTGCCCATGGCGCTGGGAATGGGCGAGGGTGGCGAACAGAACGCGCCCCTGGGACGCGCGGTGATTGGCGGACTGACGCTCGCTACGGTGGCGACTCTGTTCTTTGTGCCAGCCTTCTTCTCTTTCATTCACGGCCGGCTGGAACGGCGCAAGGCGGCTCACGGCGTCACGCGCGCCGCGACCTTGGATGAATTCGGGGATATATCGGAGTAATTCCTGATGAGCGACAAACCTAACAATCCGCATCAGGCTGACGGCCACGATCACGTGCCCGAGCCAACGCCCATCTTGCCGCGCAAGGTGCTTCTGGCGGTCATCGCTCTGCTGATTGGCGCCGCCATAGTGGCGGGAGCCGGCATTTTGCAACGCGTCCACGCCAACACGGTGCTGGCCAAACAGACCGATGTGCTGGCGCCTCCCACCGTGAGCGTCGCGCATCCCAAGCCCGGCTCGCCGACAGACAACTTCGTTCTGCCCGGGAATGTGACCGCGTATACCGATTCGCCCATCTACGCGCGCACCGACGGTTATCTGGTGCATTGGTACTACGACATCGGCGCCAGGGTAAAGAACGGCGCGCTGCTGGCCGTGATCGCAACGCCCGAACTCGACAAGCAGGTGGCCCAGGCCCGGGCCGACCTTGGAACCGCCGAGGCAAATGCCAAAATCGCCAGCATCCAGGCCAGGCGCTACAGCAACCTGGTGAAGTCCAACGCCGTCTCGCAGCAGGACACCGATACGTTTGTCAGTCAGGCAGCGGCCACCAAGGCGGCTGTCCGGTCCGCGCAGGCCAACCTGCAAAGGTTGCTTGCATTGCAGTCGTTCGAGAAGATCTACGCGCCATTCGACGGGATCGTGACAGCCCGTAATGTGGACATTGGCCAGTTGATCAATGTGGGCACGGGCGCTGAACTTTTCCATATGCAGGCGATTCAGACACTGCGCGTTTATACCGATGTGCCCCAACTGTATTCGGAGACTGTGAAGCGCGGCATGAAGATTGCGCTCACTTTCCCTGAATATCCGGGAAAGACCTTTTATGGAACCCTGGTGCGCACCGCAAGCGCCATCGATCCGGTCAGCCGCACTCTTCTCGTCGAGATCGACGTAGATAATCGCGACGGCAAGCTGATGCCCGGAGCCCTGGCACAGGTGCACTTCAAGACGCCGTCGTCCGGATCGACATTCATCGTGCCCACGCCGGCGCTGATCTTCCGCAAGGAGGGCCTGCGCCTGGGCACGGTGGTTCACGGCAACATCGCCCACCTGATTCCCATCATCATTGGCGAGGACGATGGCGCCAACGTGCAGGTTGTGAGCGGCCTCAGCGCCAACGATCTTGTCATCCAGGACCCGCCCGACTCTCTCATCGACGGCGAAAAGGTTACGGTTGTGAATGCCGGCGCTACGAATGAAGGGGGCAAGTAGAGATGCGGAAGCTTCCGGTCGATGCAGGCGCGCGGTTTGTGCGGCGCGGCGGATGGACCCTCCTTCCCGTCGTCTGCCTGCTGGCAGGTTGCAAGCCCGTAGGGCCGAACTACCATCGTCCCGGCTACAACGCACCATCGGTCTACAAAGAAACCGGGGCATCGTCGGTCATCGTTCCTCCGCCCAATCCGGTGGGAGGCGGCTGGCAGCCCGCTAATCCCTCCGACGGGATGCTGCGCGGCAAATGGTGGCAGATCTACGGAGATCCGCAACTGAACCGCCTGGAAGAACGCATCGCCACAAACAACTTTCAACTGCGGCAGGCGCTGGAAACTTACCTTGCCGCGCGCGACGAGGTAAGCGCCGTCCGCGCCAATCTGTTTCCCATGCTCGCAGCCGGTCCATCGATCAGCCATCAGCAGCTATCGTCCAACCGGCCGCTGGCCTCTCCGTTCGGCGGCGATACCCATTACACCGACTATCAGATTGGCGGCCAGGCAAGCTGGGAACCGGACTTCTGGGGCCGCATCCGGCGCACCGTGCAGTCAGCGCACGAAACCGCGCAGGCCAGCGCGGCCGACATGGCTGATATCGACCTGAGCCTGCACGCCGAGATGGCCAGCGATTATTTTCAACTGCGCGGTCTGGATGCGGAGACCGAGCTTCTGAGGTCCACAGTACGCGATCTCGAAGGGCAACTCAGCTTGACGGAACAGCGCCTTGCCGGAGGAGTCGCGAATGAAGCGGACGTGGCACAGGCCCGGACGCAGTTGGAATCCGTGCGCGCGGAACTGGTGGATGTGGGCGTGGCGCGCGCGCAGTTCGAGCACGCCATCGGCACCATCGCCAATTACGACCTGAGCAAATTCAGCATCCCCTTCTCCCCGCTCGACATCACGCTGCCCAAGGTGCCGCTGGGCGTGCCTTCCCAACTGCTGGAGCGGCGGCCCGACATCGCCACAGCCGAGCGGCTTACCGCCGCGGCCAACGCCCAGATCGGCATTGCCGTCAGCGCCTTCTATCCCACCATCACCCTGGGCGGAGCGGGCGGCTTCGAAAGCTCGCATCCCGGCACGTGGATTCAAGGGCCAAGCGCGCTGTGGAGCCTGGGAGCGCAAGCTACGGAATTGCTGTTCGACGCCGGACAGCGCCATGCGTTTACCGATCTGGCGCGTCACGCCTATGAGGCGCAGGTAGCCGGCTACCGGAATACTGTGCTGCTGGCTTTCCAGGACGTCGAAGACCAGCTCTCAGACCTCAGGATTCTGGAGCAGGAGTCGGGAGTCGAGCAGAAGGCGGTTTCGGCGGCGCAGTACTCCTTCGACATCTCAAACCAGCGCTACAAAGGCGGAGTCACCAGCTACCTTGAGGTGCTGACGGCCGAGGCAATCCTGATCCAGAACCAGATCACCGCGATCAATTTGCAGACGCGGCAATTCGCCGCCAGCGTTGGATTGGTGCGCGCCCTGGGCGGTGGCTGGGATGTGACGCAGTTGCCGAAGTGAGGCGGCACGGTCTCTACCTCGTCAATTCATCCTGCCTCAGATGGCTGTAGGCCGCCGGTGGCACGTCTGTCAGCGGCAGCCCCGGTCCTTCCCACAACAGGCGCGGCTCTCCTTCGCTGGTGGAGTGCAGGCCCTCCAGATGGAGGGTGTGCCTGCCGGCGCGCAGACCGAGCGAACCCACATCGAAGCGTGTGGCGTTGCCGGGAGATCCGCAGACCTGTGCGAACGGCGGACCGGTTTTGGCGACCTCGACGCCGTCAATGACCAGCCGCGCGCCATCGCGGGAGAGCAGGTAAAAGGTGTATCCGCCGTCGGCTGGAATATCCAGGAAACCATCCCAGGTGGTGACGTAGCGCGTGAAGCCCTGGGGTTCGGAATACAGGCTGCGCGACTGGCCGGAAAAGACCCACGGCTCGGTGCGCAGGTCCGGCAGTTCGGTCCACGTGCCGGGATAAATCTTCCAGACCAGACCCGGCACGAATGGACCGCCGGGTTTTACGGATCTGTGCCAACGGGCCACGGCCACCAGGCTCTGCGCGGCCCAATCCTCGCCTCCCGCGCGATCGCTGACATGCAGCAGGACCCGGAAGCGCCCGGCGCCGTTCGCGGATCCGTCCAGTTCGGTGCCCGCCGCATCGGGAAAGTGGTGATGCACGTGGCGGCCGTGAGCGTGGGTTCCGTCGCCAAAGAGCCATGTGTAGTGCGAGTGGGGCGAACGCTGCGCGGTGAAGGTGACCCGGTCGCCGGGCGCAAAGACCGGCGGATTGACGGTGAATGCGGCAACCGGGCCGTGCGGGGCCACGTAGCGCACCGGCGCCGCTCCACCGGAGATGAACAATGGCACATCCGCATCGGTTTTCACGACGGTCTGGCCATATTTCACGTTATCGAGAGTCACATCCTTCACGTCGCCGGTGATGGTGGAGGTGGCTAACGGTGGCTGGTCAAGGGCCCAGATGTTGCGGAAGGTGAAGCCGTGCAGGGCGGGCCGCCTCTGATCCATCTGCAACAGCGAATACCAGTTGTCGAGCATCAGGTTCTGAAAGGTGTAGCCGGAATGGTCGCCGCGCGCGCCATTGGCGCCCCAGAAGCCGAACAGGCCGAAGGTTTGGCCGCAGGCGCCAATGCCGCCTTGCAGAATGTCGGAGTCGCGCAAAGTAAAGTTGCGCGAGTTGAAGATCTTTTGTGGCCATCCCGCGCGCACGATGTTGGAGATGCTCGTCGAGAGTTCGCTGTTTTCGATGAGAATGTTCTGGACGTCGTGACCGGGGCGCAACATATCCGCCTCGGTATAGCCGTCCCAGTTGCCCTGCATGGCGAAGACATCGTCAGAGGAGCGAATGAAGGCGTTGCGCACCACGGTGTCGCCGCCGCCAAGCCAATCCATGCCATCCTGATTCGCGTTGCCCGGGTTGCCCCCAACCACGCGCAGGTCGTCGTAGACAAAGCCGGTGGAGTCCTTCATCTGGATCGACCAGGTGCGTGCGCGCACGATGCAGGTGAGGCCGTCGATCTCGATGTTGTGGGCATTCATCGCGCCCACGCAGTGCCAATCGGGCTTTTGCATCCAGCCTTCGTCGGCGTTGGGGGTCTGAGGGCCTGCATAGACGGTGGTGCCGCGGCCCAGCACGTTCACGTCATGCACATTCCAC
>JAJZNH010000311.1 GCA_021811745.1 Acidobacteriota bacterium | reverse complement strand
ACTGCGCGATGGTGACGAGATCGCGATCATTGCGAACGGCGTGATGGTAGCGCGGGCGTTGGACGCCGCGGAACGGCTGCACGCGCGTGGCGTCGAAGCGCGTGTAATCAACATGGCGAGCATGAGCCCCATCGATCGCGATGCTGTGCTTCGTGCCGCTCAGGAGACGCGCGGCATTGTCACGGCGGAAGAAGCGTCGATCTACGGCGGGCTTGGCGGCGCGGTTGCTGAGATTGTCGCCGAGGAGCATCCCGTACGCGTGAAGCGACTCGGTGTTCCCGGCGTCTTTGCGCCGACCGGCAGCGCGGAGTTTCTACTGGAGCACTTTGGGCTCACGGCGGCAGGCATCGAAACGGCGGCAATCGATCTGCTCGATAAGGAGACGACGCAATGAAGCGCGCCTGCATTCTCGCTGTCGACCAGGGCACGACGAACACAAAGGCTCTGTTGTTCGATAGTGAAGGCATGGCGATCTCTCGAGCTTCCGCGCCGGTTACGCTACTGCAGCCGATGCCCGGCTACGTGGAGCAGGACCCGCTGGAGCTGTGGCAGTCGGTTCGGCAGGTGATGAGCGAATGCGCGCATCAGGCAGTGTCTTTGAATGTTTCGATCGCAGGAATTGCCATCACCAATCAGCGTGAAACAGTAGTGGTTTGGCGGCCTGGCGCGGCGGCGAGCGTAGCAGCGGGCGAACCGGTGAGCAATGCCATCTCCTGGCAGTGCCGTCGATCAGCGCCGGTTTGCGAACGGATTCGTGACAAGGCTTCTTCCATTCAGGCCATCACCGGGTTGCCGCTAGACCCTTTGTTGAGCGCAACCAAGTGGGCGTGGATTCTGGAGCAAAAAGAGGAGTTGCGCTCGCTCGATGCGGCCGGAGAACTTCGCCTGGGAACGGTGGACTCGTGGCTGCTCTACAACCTGACCGGCGGCAGGGTGCATGCAACCGACCACACCAATGCGTCGCGGACTGCGCTGCTCGGCCTTGAATCTCTGGAATGGGACAAGACGCTGCTGGATATTTTCGGCATTGCGCGAGCGGCACTGCCCCAGGTGCGGCCGTCGTCGAGCATCTTCGGCGAGTGCAAGGCGATTTCCGAGTTGAACGGCATTCCGATTGTGTCAATGATCGGAGACTCGCATGCCGCGCTGGTGGGCCACGGATCGCCGGCGCCGGGAACCGTCAAGGCGACCTATGGAACGGGATCGTCTCTGATGATGCTGACGCCGGAGCTTCCGGGTCCCACCGCGTCGCTGGCGCGCACCGTAGCGTGGTCGGCGCCGGATGAGGTGCGCTATGCTCTGGAAGGCAATATCGCCATGAGCGGCGCGGCTGTTCAGTGGGTGGGTGAGTTTCTGGGCCTGGCGAATCCAGTTGAAGACGCGGTGAGGCTGGCCGCGACGGTGCCGGACGCAGGTGGTCTTCTGCTGGTTCCCGCCATGCTGGGGCTCGGCGCACCTTACTGGGATGCGGCGGCGCGTGGCCTGGTAGCGAATCTTGAACGCTCACACACCGCGGCACATCTGGCGCGGGCTGCTCTTGACGCGATTGCAATGCAAGTGGCTGATGTGCTCGAAGCCATGGAGCAAGCCGCTGCGGTCCAGGCTCCCGTTCTGCAGGCCGATGGCGGCGCCACGCGCAATGACGCGCTGATGCAGATGCAGGCTGATGTCATCGGCCGCACTGTGCGGCGCGCGGCGCAAGAGGATCTTTCCGCCCGCGGCGCTGCCCTGCTCGGCGGGGTTACTTTGGGTTGGTGGAAATCCTCAAATGAGTTTGCCACGTTACCGCGGAATTCAAGCCACTTCGAGCCGTACATGACTCGCGAACAGCGCGACGGGTTGCGCCGCGCATGGCGGCAGGCGGTTCGCCGCGCACGGCTGGCGAACGGCGATGCGGAGGAGGGCCGGTCTCTGCCGGTGATGAAGGGAGCCTCGGAATGGTAATCGTTCACAGCTATCCGGCGGCTGTACTGCTCTGCGTGCTTACCATGATCTGCTGGGGATCGTGGGCCAATACGCAGAAGCTGGCGGCGCGCACCTGGCGCTTCGAACTATATTATTGGGACTTTGTTGCAGGATTGCTGCTCGCGTCGGCGCTCGCGGCATTCACGCTGGGAACATTTGGACATGCGGGGCGCTCCTTTGTCACCGATCTGGCGCAGGCTGATGCCTCCAGTATCGGATGGGCGCTGCTGGGCGGCGCGGTGTGGAACCTTGGCAATCTCCTGCTGGTTGCCGCGATTGCGGTTGCGGGCATGGCCATTGGCTTTCCTATCGGCGGCGGCATCGCCTGGGTGCTCGGCATTGTGGTCAATTTTGTCCTGGTCATCCTTGAGGGCCATAGGAACCCCGGGAACTCATGGATGCTCTTCGGTGGCGTCGCCGTAATCGTCGTGGCCATTCTGCTCAGCATGAAGGCTTACCGCCGATTGGCGGGTGCGGTGAAGAAGACCAGCGCGAAGGGCATTCTGCTTTCTGTTCTGGCGGGCGTTCTGATCGCTTTCTGCTACGGGCTCGTGGTCACCTCGATCGATTCCGCCTTTGTTACCGGCGGCTCTGGTAAGCTGATGCCGCTTACCGGCACTTTCTTCTTTGCGCTCGGCGCGTTCCTGACCACGTTTCTCTTCAATCCGTTTTTCATGCGCCATCCTGTTGAGGGCGGCACGGTGCGGATCGCCGATTATTGGCGAGGCAACGCGTCCACGCATCTGACAGGGATATTCGGCGGCGCCATCTGGAGCGTGGGAATCTCGGCCAGCTTTCTTGCCATCGGTACCGCAGGGCCCACAGTCTCCTATGCGCTCTCGAATGCGGCGCCGGTGGTGGCCATCCTTTGGGGCGTGCTGGTGTGGAAGGAATTCGAGCAGGCGCCGCACGGGACCAGCCGCCTGCTTTTGGCCATGTTTCTGTGTTATCTAGTGGGGCTGGCGCTGATCACGTACTCGCGCCTGTAACTTGATTCCGGTCCGCCCGGGGATGGACCGGCGCAATCTTCAAACCAGCAAGAGATCAGGTGAATCGTATGACGACATTCGGCGTAATCGTAGGCAATCGCGACTTCTTTCCCGACGTGCTGATTACCGAGGCGCGGCGCGATCTGAGCAAGCTGTTCGCCGAGCTTTCCATCGAGCCGGTATGGCTCTCGCCGGAAGAGAGCAAGCTGGGCGCGGTGGAGACGTGGGAAGAGGCCCGCAAGTGCGGCGAGCTGCTGCGCCGCCATCGAGAGCGGCTGGCCGGCATTCTGATTTGCCTGCCCAACTTTGGCGATGAGAAAGGCATTGCGGATGCGATCCGCATGGCCGATGTGCGCGTGCCGATTCTGGTCCAGGCCTATCCGGACGATCTCGACCAATTTGGTCTGGACCGGCGCCGCGATGCCTTCTGCGGCAAGATTTCAGTTTGTAACAATCTGCGCCAGTATGGATTTCCGTACACGCTGACCCGCGATCACACCGTCGCGGTATCCGATCCGCGCTTCCGCGAGGATATGGGCCGCTTTATCAGCACCTGCAAAGTCGTGCGCGGATTGCGTGGCGCACGCATTGGCGCGGTCGGCGCCCGGCCCAACGCCTTCAACACCACGCGCTACAGCGAAAAGCTGTTGGAGGCATCGGGTATCTCGGTCAATACCATCGACCTGTCGGAAGTCTTCGGCAATGCGGCGAAGATTGCCGACGGCGACGCGCGCGTCAGGGAGCGCATCGATCAGATTCGCGCCTATGGAGATGCGAAGGCTGTTCCCAGTGATGCGATGATACGCATGGCCAAGCTGGCGCTTGTTGTGGATGACTGGATGAAGTCGCTGGGACTGACGGCGACGGCGCTGCAGTGCTGGAGTTCGCTGCAGAAGAACTACGGCGTGAACGTCTGCACCATCATGTCGATGATGAGCGAACAGATGCTGCCCTCGGCCTGCGAAGTGGACATCGCGGGAGTGGTCGGCATGTACGTGCTGCAACTGGCCAGCAGCCGGCCCAGTGCCCTGGTGGACTGGAACAACAATTACGGCGGTGACCCGGAGAAGTGCGTGCTGTTTCATTGCGGTAACTGGGCCAAGGAATTCCTGCCCGACATCCGCATTGCCACGGCGCCGATCCTGGGCACCACGCTGGGTGAGGAAAACACCTTTGGCGCTCTCGAAGGCCGCACAGACACCGGGCCGATGACCTTCGGGCGGGTCAGCACGGACGATCAGAGCGGCAAGATCTGCGCTTATGTGGGAGAAGGCGAATTTACCGCCGACCCGCTCAAAACATTTGGCTCGCGCGCTGTTGTGAAGGTACGCGACCTGCCCCGGCTCATGCACATCATCTGCCAGAACGGATTCGAGCACCATGCTGCCATGAACCGGAGCCACTGCGCCGCGGCGGTTGCCGAGGCCCTGGGCCGTTATCTGGGATGGGAGACGTATCACCACAATCGGCCCGCGGACCTGCCCCCATTGCGGCAATTCTGTTGAGTCACTGCCCGGCGTAATTAGCGTCACTGGTTGACCCCACCTCGCTTGGCATGAATTCAGACTCGTAACCAGGCGCAGCCGGCTGTTCCCGAAGTGAGCCGGCGGCGCTTTCAATGTCGTGCTTGCCAATTCCGAAATTCGGAATTTACTCTTCACCTAATCCGGCGGAGGTCGGTAGAAAAA
Organism: Acidobacteriota bacterium; assembly: GCA_021811745.1. The sequence continues at coordinate 3,068 of JAJZNH010000311.1, read as the reverse complement.
GATGACGGCGCGGGGAACCGGGAAACTCATTGAAACAGCATTTGAAGCGGCCGAGGGCGGCGGAGGCTACGAGGAGCGCACCAGCGATCGCAATGAATCGCAAACCGTGCTGCGGGCCTGTGAGGTGCTCAAGGCATTCCGCCACCTGGGCGAGGAGCTCGCACTGACCGAAGTGATGGAGCGGACGGGCCTGCCCAAGACCACGACCTTCCGCCTGTTGCGCACGCTGATTCACGGCGGCCTGATCGAGCGCGCCGGCGCAGGTGTCTATCGCAACAGCTTCGGTCCTATCACAGCACGGCCATTCCGCATTGGCTTTGCAACGCAGGGAGATACGGAGTTTGCGCGCGAGGTGACGCGGAGCATGGAGACGGTGGCCGCGCGCGAGCATGTCCAGCTGATTACGCTGAACAATCGCTATAGCGCGCGCGAGGCGTTGCGCAATGCCGATGTGCTGATCCGCGAGCGCGTGGACCTCGTGCTGGAATTCCAGACCTACGAGCGGGTGGCGCCAGTGATTGCATCCAAGTTCCTCGCCGCCAATACACCGGTGATTGCCATCGAGGTTCCGCACCCGGGCGCGACGTACTTTGGAGCGGATAACTACAAGGCCGGCCTCATCGGCGGCAAGGCTCTGGGCCGCTGGGCCCGCGAGAACTGGAACGGCAAGGTGGACCAGCTGGTGCTGGTGGAATTGCCGATCGCCGGCTCGCTGCTGGAGCTGCGGCTCGCCGGTCTGGTGGATGGGCTGCGTTCAGAGCTTCCCAAGATTGTGGAGACACCGCTGGTGCGCCTTAACGGGCGGGGGACGTTCGAGCAGGTGCTGGATGTGCTGCGCAAATATCTGCGCAGGCGCGGGCCGCGGCGTACCCTGGTGGGCACGGTCAACGACGTCTGCGCGCTGGCGGCGCTGCGCGCTTTTGAAGAAGCCGGCGCCTCCAGTGAGTGCGCGGTGATGGGGCAGAATGCGCTGCGGGCCGCGCGAGCCGAGCTGCGACGCCCGGGAACGCGACTGGTCGGTTCGGTCGCCTACTTCCCCGAGCGATACGGCGAGGAGCTGATTCCCCTGGCGCTGAACATTCTGCGGCAAAAGCCGGTGCCGACAGCGGTCTTTGTTAAGCATCAGCTCCTGACCCCGCGCAACGTGGACCTGATCTACCCGCTGGACGAGCCGGCTGCAGCCCCGGCAAAGCCGGTACACGAGGAGCGGAAGCGCCCCGCACTCGCGGTGTGAGATTCCGGATTGCGGAATAGGAGAGGCGTCGAGATTCCGGCTTCGCAGCGCCTGGACTGGGATGTATCGTGCCAGGGATGGAGGTCAGGCCGCGGCCATGAGCAGTGATCTTTCACGCAGGCAGTTCCTGGCGGGCGTTGCCGCGGCGACGCTGGCCGGCGGTAGTTTGCGGGCAAATGCGGACGCTCCTTCAACTCTGCTGGCAGAGTTTGACTACGGCGCGGTGCAACTGACCGGCGGGCCGCTCAAGCAGCAGTATGACCGCGTGCATGCTTCCTATCTGGCTCTGGACAACGACCGCTTGCTGCGTGTTTACCGCCAGCGAGCCGGCTTGCCGGTTCCCGGAGCGCCGATGGGCGGCTGGTATGGCCATAATGGCTTTGTGCCCGGCCATTCCCTGGGCCAGTACATCTCCGGTCTGGCGCGGCTGGGCAAGACGACCGGTGACCCGGCCTGCCAGTCCAAGGTGGGTGAGCTGGTTGCGGGCTTTGCGGCAACACTGGGCCCAAACAACCAGATTTATGCTGCCCCGAACGCCGAAAAATTGTGGCCGTGTTACATCCTGGACAAGCACCTGGCCGGTTTGATGGACGCCTATAACCTGAGCGGAGTAGAACCGGCGCGCGAGTTGCTGCCGCGGGTCTATCGCGGCGCGATTCCCTACATCCCTGAGCGCGGCCGCGACCGCATCGGCAAGAAGGATCCACCGTACGACGAGACCTACGTGCTGCCCGAGAGCCTGTTTTCGGCGTATGCCATGACGGGCGAGCGGGCGATGTATGATCGCGCCATTGCTTATCTGCTGGACCGCGAGTTCTTTGATCCGCTGGCCCGAAACGAAGATGTTTTGCCCGGCCGCCACGCCTATAGCCATGCCATCGCGCTCAGTTCGGCAGGCAAGGCGCGCCTGGTGCTGGGCGACGAGAAGTACCTGCGCACGATGAAGAATGCATGGGAGTTTCTCGTCAGAGAGCAGCAGTATGCCTCCGGCGGGTGGGGACCGAACGAACTCTTCATCGAACCGCATAAGGGTCAGCTCTACGAGAGCCTGCGGACGACCAAAGACCACTTCGAAACGCCCTGCGGCAGCTATGCGGCGACGAAACTGGCGCGGTATCTGCTGTGCGCCACGGCCGACGGTCAGTACGGCGACGGGCTGGAACGCGTGGTCTTTAATTCGCTGCTGGCGGTTAAGGAGCCGGACTCCGATGGCGACTATCCCTATTACTCGTCGTACAACCCGCGGGCCGCCAAGGTCTACTACCCGCAAAAGTGGCCGTGCTGCTCGGGAACACTGGTGCAGGGCGTGGCCGATTACGTCAAGAACATCTTCTTCCGCGCGCCGGATGGCGTTGCCGTGATTCTTTACACGCCCTCGCAAGTGCGATGGAATCAGGACGGGGTGGCCGTGACGCTCACGCAGCAGACCCAATACCCGCATGGGCAAACTGTGGCTTTGCATCTTGATTGCGCGGCGCCGGCAACGTTCGCGCTCCGCTTGCGGATTCCCGGGTGGCTGAAGAAGACGCCGATCCTCAAGGTCAATGGCCAGCCGGCAAGTGCCCGGATGCAACGTGGATTCGCAGTCCTGCGGCGCAGATGGCAGCGTGGCGACACAGTGACGCTCGAACTGCCGCAGAGCTTTCGCACCGAGGCCATCGACGACCTGCACCCGGACACGGTAGCGATGCTGCGCGGGCCGATGCTTTATGTGGAGCTGAATCCGGCGGGAGACGAGTCCAGACTGGCACAGCTTGATGCGCTGCAGCCTATGGCCGGTGCGCTGGATCTCTTCTGTGCGCAGGCGAAGGGGCAAGCGCGTCTCTTTGCGCCA
>JAJZNH010000226.1 GCA_021811745.1 Acidobacteriota bacterium | reverse complement strand
GGCGTCTCAAGCAGAGATGCAGCGAACCGCGGATGCGTACACATGGGATGGCATGAGGATCTCTTCGCCGGCAGCGCTGCACGTCGGCGCAGGCGTGCTGCAAAGCAACCGATCGGACGTTCCTGGACCCAGGGCGACTTTGGGGCGGTCGCAAGGAGCAGGGCGACTCGAAACTGCTCTCACTGCGCGGACCTCAACAAGCAAGTCGCGATCTCACCACGCGGATGCTCTTCGCAAACGTTACGAAGCGCACCCGGCCGAGCCAGCCAAATTGGATGTGGAGGGATCCGGAGTGCTCTTGATGATCAACCAAGCGAACACGGTGAGCTTTGTGACAGCGACACGAACGCAGGCCGATCAAGTGGGCTCTACGGCTCGTCCTGCTGTGGATGCTATCGACGTACAGCGCAGTCGTGCTTTCGTGAAGGGCTTTTCCGGCCCGCGCTCGATTCTGCTGGAGCAGCGGGCGGACTCAGGCAATTCAGTGCCTGCGGTGAAGGGGCTTGCGGTGAAGGGAATTGATGCACCCACTGCCAGCCTTGCCGCGGGCGCGGAGATCGCCGGCGACCTGCCGGCAGGGCACGGCGCGCCGGACGCCGGGAGCTCCGAAGCGAAGAATGTTTCCACATCCGATCCGGTATCTTTGGCGATGATTCCGAACCCTGGGTCGCCGTCCAGCCCGATCCAAGCAGTCTCCGCTGAGACGATTCAGGCCTCCGTTTCCGAGAGTCAGAATCCGGGTCAGGTACGGCCGCAGGAAAGCAGCAATGCCGGGTCCGGTGTAATTCGGGGCGTGGGCAATGTGGGCTCAGCGAGTTGCCCGGCGGCGTTGCCGGCGGCGGCGGTGTCCGGTCTTGCCGGCCGGGCTGAGGCCGAGAAGCAATCCTTGCCGGCTGTGCGGAAGTCAGAACTGCCTGCGCAGATTTTGCGCGAGGATCGCCGTCGCGAAGAGTCTGTTGCGGGCCCGGGCACGGACGCTTCCTCCGTGCTTGCTCGCGATCCAGCCGCAGCGCGTGGAACCATAGAGATCGCAGATGGCGGCAGCGCCGGGACAAGCTCCACGGATGGCATTTCTGCGCGCGCTGCATTTTCCGCGCTCGATGCGGATACCGGTATGGCCGCTCGGAATTGGATTCACGCAAGCGGACACCATGCGGAGGCAGGCTTTCAGGATCCGGCCCTTGGCTGGATTGGCGTGCGCGCGGAGATGAGCGGAGGCAATGTTCATGCCTCGCTTGTGCCCGGTTCGGCGGCTGCGGCGCAAGTGCTGGGTGGGCAGATCGAGGGTCTGCACAGCTATCTCGCCGAGCATCATGCGCCGGTTGCCAACATCACACTCGCAGCGCCGGAGGGCCACGGCGCTGGCTGGAGCGCAGGGCAGGGGGCAAACCAGGGGATGCATCACGGATCAGGCCAGCAATCGGGGCAGGACGCTCCGGCTCAGCCGCATGCGGATGCACGGCTGGAACCGGCTGCCTTGACGAATACACCGGCCCTGGCGCCAGCGCGTTCCGACTGGACCGAAACCGTCCTGGCAAGAGGACGCGGAGGCGCATACATCTCGGTGCTGGCTTGAGGGTCGCTGGTCAGAGCGCGTCAGACAGTTTACGGCGCGGCGTAGAGAGAAATCTCCGGGTAGATCCGGGCAGGAAAAATGCAGGAGGAAATATGGCAACAGCAGCGATTCTGAATCATCATCCGGCGGCTTCGTTCTCCACGGCTCAGAAGTTACCGGCGAGAACCGCGGCTCCCATGGACGCTTCAACGAACGGGACCAGCGCGAGCAATAATTCGGACGCTTCGTCGGCCAGCATCTCGGCGAATGATTTTCTTACGCTGCTCGTAACCGAGATGCAGAACCAGGACCCGACGGCCACCACCGATCCCAACGAGTACATCAGCCAGCTTGTGCAGGTCAACAGCCTGGAGCAGCTCATCGGCATCAACCAGACACTCTCGGGAGCGCTGGGAAGCTCAACCTCAGCTGCCGCAACCAACGGCGCGGCCACACGCCCGTCCCCTGCGCCTTCCAGCTCAGCCACTGCCGGCGGGTCCCCAGCGCCGGATTCAATTGCCGCCGAAAACACAGGCGCTTCAAAGTCACTAATCCAGTCAACGCCCGGCAATCTCGGTATTCCAGCAGCCAGCCCCTCAGCGGATCGCATTGCCCACGCACTGGATGGGCAATCGCTCAGGCCGCCGCTCGCGGGCGGGATTTTGGAATCGCACTAGTCTTTGATAGGCGTGATTTGTACATCGCCAGGTCGCGGCTTGCCGGGTTTCATCGGCCTCGGCCTGGGCTAACCATAATCTGCAGCAAGAGGAGATTCACAATGGCAAGTTTCTTCATTCCGCTTACAGGTCTCGAAGCCGACTCCACCGCCCTAAACACCATCGCGAACAATCTGTCGAATATGAACACGACGGCGTTCAAGGCCCAGACCACCAACTTTGCCGATCTCTTCTACCAGCAGATCGGCTCCACGGGCGCGGGCGATCCTATTCAGACGGGCGCCGGCGTTCAGGTTGCTTCCAACAACACCTCATTTACCCAGGGCTCGATCAACGCGACAGGGAAGTCAACCGACGTGGCATTGAACGGAAGCGGATTCTTTGTGGTGGACAGTGGCAACGGAACGCAGGAATACACGCGGGCAGGGGACTTTTCCCTCGATTCGAACGGCGACCTGGTCACCTCCAACGGCATGAGCGTGATGGGTTATCCTGCCACCAACGGCGTGGTGAATACCAACGCGCCTCTGACCGCCATTAACATACCTCTGGGCCAGGTGGAGCGTCCGAAGGCGACGTCCACTATGGATATGACCGCCAATCTCGATGCCTCGTCGGCTTCCGGTGCCACCTTTCCCGCACAGATTACGATTTATGACTCCCTGGGCGTGAGCCATATCGCTACGGTGAGTTATACGCAGACAGGCACGAATACATGGAATTACTCGGTGTCGCTGCCGGATTCGGATTTTACCTCCAAGAGCTGCACGCCGGTAGCTGGAACCTTGACCTTCGATTCCAGCGGAAATCTGACCACGGTGACCCCCTCGGGCGGAACGGCGACGCCCGTAGGTACGGGCAGCGGCGATATCTCTTCCATCCCTCTTAGCTTTACCGGCTTGGCCAATGGCGCGGCTGACCTGAACATGAATTGGAACCTGCTCGGCCCAGGCGGTACGCCCACCATCAGCCAGGTGGATACAGCCTCCGCCGTTTCAGCGACCGCCCAGAATGGCTATGCCAGCGGCCAGTATCAGAGCTTCAGCATCGGCTCCGATGGCACCGTCACGGCGACTTACTCCAACGGCCAGCAGGAGAATGTGGGACAGTTGGCTCTGGCCAATGTTCCCAATCTCGATGGATTGCAACTGCTGGGTAACGGCGACTACGCAACCACACTAGCCAGCGGCGCGGCCGCCGTTGGAGTTCCCGCGACGTCAGGTTTGGGCACGATCGAGGATGCAGCCCTGGAACAGTCGAACGTAAATATCTCCGCCGAATTTTCGAACCTGATCATCGCCCAACGCGCCTTCGAGGCCAACTCCAAGGCGATCACCACCTTCGATACCGTCACGCAGGACACAATCAACATGGTTCACTGAGCCACTGCGAGGGCGGTCCTCGCGGCCGCCCTCAGGCTTTCTGCCGCGGTCGAACTTCGATAAACAATCCTCTGCCCGCGGCCAATTCGTCTCCTTCCGCGTTCAGAATCCGCGCCTCCGCCCAGTGCTTGCGGCCTTCACTGTGCGTTACGCGTCCCTCCATGCGAATCGGCGCGCCGCTGGGGACCGGGCGCAGATAATCCACCTCTATGCGGCGTGTCATCGCTGTCCATCCGCGGGCGCGGACGGCCTTGCTCATGATTTCGTCGAGCAAAGTAGCAATGATGCCGCCGTGCAAGTAGCCCGGCGGGCCTTCGAAGGCAGCCGAAATCGATGCGAGGCAGACCACCGAATGGTCCTCCGCGAGAAAAAAGTCGAGGTGCAATCCGCCGGGATTGGCCTGGCCGCAGCCAAAGCAGCGGTTCTGAGCAGTATGAGCCATAGGAGTTAGATTCTCAGCCGCATTCATTCCGCTTCTCCCGCAACCGCGCACGCCCCGTTCAGCACGGCAGCATAAGTCTTCCGGTCGACGTTGCCGCCGGAGAGCACCATGCCCACCCGCCTGCCGCGCAAGCTGCTCTTTTCCTGGAGAGCTCCAGCCAGCGCGGCGGCTCCGGCGCCCTCAGCTACGTTATGGGTATCTTCGAAGTAAATCCGCATCGCGTTCATGATTTCCTCTTCGCTCACTTCAAGGATGCGTGCCGCGTTCTCGCAGATCGTCTCCAGCGCCTCCGGGTGAGGAACGCGGCAGGCAAGGCCATCAGCGATTGCCGTGCGCGCCGTCGCCTCCACAGCCCTGCGCTGTCTGAAGCTGAGCGCGTATGCTGGAGCCTTCGCAGCCACAACGCCGACAATTTCGGCGGATAAGCCGAGCGCCTTTCGCGCTGCCGCCACGCCGCAGATGGACGACCCAAGTCCAATGGGCACATAGGCAACGTCAACCACCGGCGTGCCCTGGAAGAACTCCAGGGCATAGGTTGCCGTGCCCCACACCAGCCGCTCGTGGAAGGAATCAATCATCGTCAGTTCGCGCTCCAGGGCCACGGTTCGCGCAAACTCCAGCGACTCCTGAAAGTCCTCGCCGAATTCGATCAACTCGGCGCCCTGGGCTCTCATGGCGCGATTCTTGTCCGCGCTGTTACCCCGGGGAACTACAATGACCGCCTTCAGCCCGAGGAGCCGCGCTGCCGTGGCAACGCCTTGTCCATGATTGCCGCGTGTCGCGGCAACCACGCCACGGATTTGCGGCTGTGTTTGCCTTAGCCATTCCAGGTAAACGAGCGCGCCGCGGAGTTTGAAGGCGCCCACCGGCGTGTAGTTTTCGTGCTTGATCCAAGCCTCGGCGCCCAGCCGCTCATTCAGCAGCGGCCAACTGTATTGCGGAGTCGGCGGCATATACCGGTAAATCAGCGCCTGAGCAGCCTGAATCTCAGCTAGAGAGGGAAGCGACATGCATCCAGCATACTGTCTCTTCGGCCCGGCCCGGTGGCTACGCGCCGGAAGGGAACGTCATAAGATGGAGCAGTTTCCACATCGGCGTTCCTGGAACGATCGAAGCCCCTGGCTTGATCTCCTATGCGGATGGCATCAGATGTTTGGCAGCAGGTCGAAGTACTCCTCATCCTCGTTACTGCCGCCTTCGCCTTCGCCGACGAATTTTTCCGACTCGACAAATTCGATACTCTCGATCCACTTCACCATCTTGTAGCCGAGTTGATTCTCCACACGCAATCGCAGGGGAGCGCCGTAGGTAGCGGGCAACGGCTGCCCGTTCATTTCATAGGCAAGCATGCACTCGGGCTTCATGGCGTTATAAAGGCTCTGGGTGTCGTAGTAGAGGCCGCCCAGCGGCGCGGGGCCGAAGGAGCGAAAGACAATAGTGCCCACGCCTGGCTTCGGGCGCACATGCTCGATCAGTTTTCGCAAAGGAACACCGCGCCACTGCGCGATTCCGCTCCAGCCCTGGATGCAGTGGTGCATGGTGATCGTCTCCTCCTCGCCCAGGGCTCGCAACTGATCGAGCGAGAGTTCGACGGGATTTTCAACCATGCCGCCGACTCTGAGCCGGTAATCCTTGAAATCGCCGGCATGAAGCTGCTTCCAATCCTCCCGCGCAGGAAGCTTGCCGTTCGGCCAGAAGTAGGGCGAGATTTGGTTCTTGGTATAGCGCTGGCGGGGCGAAAGGCGATCAAGGGTAATCAGCTTGACAGGTTCAGTGAGTGTCTTGGAAACATGCTGCAGGCCGCGGGGGAAATACCAGGAGATGTAATGAGCCACGACCCACGAGAGAATCACCAGCGCGATACCGATGAATCCGAGGACCATGCCGGCGGGGCTGGTGTTGTCAGTGCCCAGGACGATATGGTTCATGTTGCGCCGGAAGCCGGTGAGGGTGACGAGCGTGACGTGGGCGGCAATGAAGTACACAAAACCTGCCATCACGATGAAATGGATGGAGCGTGCCCCCTGGCGGCCGCGAAAAATGCGCACATAGCGCGGAAATCGGTTGACGAGCGCCGGCGACATGGCCATTCCGGTAAGGATGGCGAGAGGCGCCATGATGAAGATGGTGGAGAAGTAAACCAGTTGCTGTAGCGCGTTGTAGCCGTAGAAACCGTTGGGCTCCGGCGGCAGATGAAAATTCGCATAGTAGACGAATGTGTTCCACGCCTGTACGAAGACGCCCCACGAGGTGGGTACCAGGCGCTCCCACTGGTTGCTGGTGAGGAGTCCGCAAACGAAGAAGACACCGGTAAGCACGAATCCATAGACATTCAGAAAATGCCAGCAGCGGCCAATGCCGATTGTGTGACTGTATCCGGGAGTTCCCACAATCGGCGAAATGTACCGGTTGTCATCCTTTGCCGTCCACAGACGATCTTTGGGTACCCTCAGCGGAGTGAAGCGGATCCACTCACTGCCCGGCGTACAGCCATCGTTGAAATAAAGCCGCGGATGGTCCATGAGGATGGATAGACCGCTGCGGATGAGCATGAAGGTAAAGAAGAGATTGAAAAAGTGGGCCCAGCGAATCCAGGCAGGGAAGCCATGAGGTCCTGCCGTGGATCCGGGAACGGCGGCGGGATTTGGCGCGATGTAAGGCAGGCCCCATACCTGGACCTGAATCCATGCGATCGCCAGTGGAACAAACACAAGGACGGCGATGGTGGCGAGAGCCGAAGGCCGAATCCAGATTCTAAAGCGGCGGTCAGCAGGATAATAAACGGCACGTTCCGCGTCTGACATTGGAACCATGGGGAAACTCGGAAAGGGGAATTCGCGGCGCAGCGCCGATTATAGGAGCGCCACTGGCGGCGCGGCAATGGTATTTCCTTCATTGATCGACCAAAAGTATCAGCTGGCAATGCAGGTGGCCGGCTCGTATTCTGTGGCATTGTCGAGAGTGTAATAATGTCCGATAACGGATATTCTGTTAAGTCCAACTCGGCCAAACTCCCTCTATCATCATCCATATGGCAAATCGCCCCTTAACCGCGCTTGTCCTCAGCCACGTGGCCTTCGAGGATCTCGGTTCCCTGCAGCCTTTGCTGCTGGAACGAGGCTTCTCGATCGAGACCGCGGTTGGAAGTACCGCGAAATTCCCGTTGCGACAAGCTCAGTCGTGTGACCTGCTGGTGATGCTCGGCGGACCGATCGGCGTCTATGAGTCCCGCGCCTATCCCTTTCTTGACCACGAGATCGCCTGCATTCGCAAGCGCCTGGAGGATCAGCGGCCGATTCTCGGCATCTGCCTGGGCGCTCAGCTGATGGCGGCCGCGTTGGGTGCGCGGGTGTATCCAGGTGCGCATGGTTCTGAAATCGGCTGGATGCCCCTGCACGCAAATGACACCGAGCGGTGCCCGGAGTGGTTTGCCCCACTCCTCGCTCCCGGCTTACACGTCTTCCACTGGCACGGCGACACCTTCGACGTTCCCGCAGGCGCAACCCGACTTGCCGGATCCGATCTCTATCAGAATCAGGTATTTACCTATGGACAATCGGCGCTTGCTCTGCAATTTCATCCCGAGGTAATCGCCGCCGATCTGGAGGCTTGGTATGTGGGACATGCGTGCGAGCTCCACTCCAAAGGAATCGATGTACTGGGGT
>JAJZNH010000170.1 GCA_021811745.1 Acidobacteriota bacterium | reverse complement strand
CATCACCAGCTTCGCTATCTCCACTACCTTCGCGTCAGTTTCCGAATCCTCTCCGCCTGTTCCGGCCACTTTGCGATCAGTTCGGCATAGCTGCCGCCGCGGTAGTCGGCGTAATCAAAGCCCGGCGCAACCGTGCAGCCCAGCAGGGCCATTCTGCCGCCTTCCACGAGCCGGGTCCCTTGCCAGACCCCCGCCGGAACCACGAGTTGAAGATGCTGACCCGCCTGCAAATCCTGTCCAAGAGTAAAAAGCGCGGAGCGCCCGTCGGGGTAGAGTTGCAGCATCTCCACCGGATCTCCCAGGTAGAAGTGGAAGACCTCGTCGGAATCCAGCTTGTGCATCTCAGAGAAGGCGCCGGCTTCGAGCAGGTAGTAGATCGCCGTGCTGTAGGCCCGCCGGCCACGGGGCAATTCGACAGTGCCTGCTGCAATGTATGTCTGGCGGAAGTGCCCGCCCTCGATCGGATGCGGTTCCAGGTTGAGCCGTGTCTTGATTTCGTCTGCGTTCATCATCACGGATGGTACCAGCGCCAGCACGATAAAATAACACCATGAAAGTGCAAGTGTATAAGGTTGACTGGTGTCCGGACTGCCAGGCAGCCAAGAGATTTCTTGATTCTCACGCAATTGAATACAGCGAGATCGACATTGATGATGATCCGGCCGCGTCCGACGAGGTGATACGCCGCGTGGGCAAGCGTGCCATCCCGCAATTGGTGATCGACGGCGAGTGGTTTCAGCCGTATGCGCCGGGTCGCGGCCTGCTCAAAGAGGAACTCTATCGGCGCCTGGGCATTCCTCGCGAGAAATGGTCGCTTGGCCGTACAATCAAGGGTTGGTTTTAGCGGCGAAATCCATTTGAGGCAAGGAGTTTTTCATTGATCGAACGCTATACCCGCGCGGCGATGGGGCGCATTTGGACCGAGGAAAACAAGTACCGCTGCTGGCTCCAGGTGGAATCGGCCGCCAGTACCGTGCTGGCCGAGGATGGCGTGATCCCCGCTTCAGCCGCCGAAGCCATCGCCGCCAAGGCTGGCTTTTCCGTAGAGCGCATTCATGAGATCGAGGCAGAGGTGAAGCATGACGTCATCGCCTTTACCACGGCCGTCGCGGAAAGTCTCAAAAGCCAGGGGCTGGCCGAGGAATCGCGTTGGCTGCACTACGGCCTTACTTCGAATGACGTCGTCGATACAGCGCAGGCGCTGCAAATCAAAGAGGCCTCTACGCTGCTCCGCAAAGGCATCGCGGGCTTGCTCGATGTTCTGAAGCGCCGCGCGCTCGAGTTCAAGCACACGCCCACCATTGGGCGCACCCACGGCATCCACGCCGAGCCCACTACCTTCGGCCTCAAGCTGCTGAACTGGTACGCTGAGATGCAGCGCAATCTGGCCCGCTTCGACGCCGCGGCCGAAGATATGCGCATCGGCAAGCTCTCCGGAGCGGTGGGCACCTTCGGCCATCTCAAGCCGGAGCATGAAGAGCGCATCTGCGCGCGCCTTGGCCTTAAGCCGGCGCTGGTGGCCACACAGGTGATCCAGCGCGACCGCCATGCGGCTTACATCTCCACGCTGGCGATTATCGGCAGCACGCTCGACAAGATCTCCGTGGAGGTGCGCCACCTGCAGCGCACCGAGGTGCGCGAGGCGCAGGAGTACTTCAGCGAGAAGCAAAAAGGCTCCTCGGCCATGCCTCACAAGAAGAATCCCATCACCAGCGAGCAGATCAGCGGCCTGGCGCGCGTACTGCGCGGCAACGCGCAGGCGGCCTTTGAAAACATCCCGCTCTGGCATGAGCGCGACATCTCGCACTCGTCGGTGGAGAGGGTCATCTTCCCGGACTCGACCGTTCTGGCGGACTATCTGCTGGCAAAGACCACCGACCTCATCGACCGGCTGCTGGTTTACCCCGAGCGGATGAAGAAGAACCTGGAATCAACGGGCGGGCTGATCTTCAGCGGGCAGTTGCTCCTCGACCTGGCCGAGGCCGGCATGTTGCGCGAGGACGCTTACCGGCTGGTGCAGTCGCACGCCATGCGCGCGTGGAAAGAGGACCTGGTCTTCCGCGATGAAGTGGCCCGCGATCCGGCGATTACGAAGCTGTTGACCCCAGAGAAGCTGGCGCGTACCTTCGATTACACGCGCCAATTGGGCAATGTGGACGCGATCTTCAAGCGCGTGCTGGGAGAGTAGAAAGTTAACTTTGAGCCGCTTTCCGCACAATCCGCTGGAGCCTGTGGCGGCGGTTGCCAATGGGCGAGGTGTTCGGACGAAACTGCGAGAAGTTAGTAGCTGATTTTATGAACCTCACCGTCGCTATCACCGGCGCTTCGGGCGCGATCTTCGGCCGCGAGCTGTTGCGCGCGCTAGAATCGGATGCCCGCGTCGCCCGCGTTCACTTTGTTGCTTCGGAAAACTCGCTGCGCGTGCTGGCCGAGGAACTTGGCCTGAGCGGACGCACCCATCTTCTCGACAAGCTGCTAACCGCCGCACCTACCAAGACCGTGCAGCACTCCGACGCCGATATCGGCGCTCCCATCGCCAGCGGCAGCTATCCCTCCAGCGGCATGATCATCCTGCCGTGCTCCATGGGCACGCTGGCCGCTGTCGCCAACGGCTTTGCCGACTCGCTCATCGCCCGCGCCGCCGACGTCATACTCAAGGAGCGCCGCCCGCTGGTGCTTTGCGTGCGCGAAACGCCCTTCAACCGCATCCACCTGCGCAACATGACGCTGGCCGCCGAAGCCGGCGCGACGATCTTCCCGTGTATCCCGGCCTTCTATAACCACCCCGCCGATTCGACGGAAATGGCGCGCCAGTTCGTCTGCCGCGTGCTGGCCCACATAGGTCTGCCGCAGCCGGGCGCCTATGTGTGGAAGCCCGAAGAGTAGGGAACACGTTCGGGAGGTCAACCCTTCGGAGAGAACTCACCGAGCGATTCACGCGGAGTGAGAATACGAATCCCCCGGTAGTTTCGTACCGTCAGCAAGTCCTTATCGCCTGAAACGACGAAGTCGGCCGCGGCGGTAACAGCGCATTCGATCACCATGTCATCCTTCGGGGCACGGCACACACCGCGTAAATGCCCGCTGATGTGCACGTGGGCTGCAGGGGAACAGTAGAAGGCAAAGGCCTCTTCCAATTCTGCCTCAGACCATCCGGATTTCCGCTTCAGAGCAATTCGAACTTCGTTGACCATGGCTTCGCAAATCGCAAACGCGTGTTCAGCACCTATCCGTTCAACAACAGTCGGTGGCAACCCTCCAAATTGCAGCGCAGAAATCCAAACTCCGGAATCAACAACAACGATCAAGCCGTCTTCTTTCTCTTGCTGAAGTGTTCGCTGCGAATCTCATCGACAATGGCTTCAACATCCTCTTCGGTGAAGTGGCGCTTGACACGCTTTGCAGTCCCAGTGCGGATCATCTCTAGCCTTTTACGCATCTGTTCCGAACGGTACGTGCGGAACGCTTCGCGAAAGAGTTCGCTGATCGTGCGGTTCTCTTCATTGGCGACAGCGATAACCTGCTTTGCCATCTCCTTGGGGAAGCTGATGGTAAAGACATGGGATGAACGGCGGCGAGGAGCTTTCATAACTTGATTATGACAGAATATGAAATTGTCGTACAGCAAGATTTGCCTCGTCAACCGTCTACCCTCGGCTCTTCCGCCAGTTCTGATAGTCGGTATACAGCCTGGTCGATGCCGGGCAGCCGGCGAAGGCAGTCGAGCCGGGCTTGTTCATCATCCCCTGGTACTGGTACACCAGAATCTCATCCACCCACGGCGAGACGGCCTCCAACTGGCGCAGAACCCGTTCAAACGGCGCAGGCATCAGCGCGCTCTTGTACACCGCGCCTTCAAACTGGAAGATCTCCACGTCGGCCCAGAGCTTTGCTTTCTGCGCGCGGTCGTGCGCCTTTCTCAGTCCTTCATAGAACGCCGAGGTCTCCGTCACCTTCGACTTGCGCACGCCAACCTCATCCTGGTAGGCCACAATGTCCACGTCCATCGCATCCAGTTGCCGGACGTAGGCGTCATCGGGAATCACCATGCGCGTGCCGTAGGGCGCAATCATGATCGGCGCATTCGGCTTGAGCTGGCGCGCGCGGCGCGAGAGCGTGTTGACATAGGTGATGAACTCCGGTGAGAAGCGCGGCTTCAGCGCCGCTTCATCGGGCCAGTACCAGCCGTGGAAGCTGGGGTGGTGGCCGTAGAGGCGGACGACCTCTTCGAGCGACTGGAGGCGTTGTTTCTGCGCCACCGGATCTGAGATCGTCGTTGGGCTTGTCCAGTCGCCATAGAATCCGCCGCCGATAAAGAACTTGATCTTGTGCTGGTCCGCCGCTTCCAGCACGGCCTCCATCGGGTCGGCGCACTCCAACTGCCACTTGGGATAGATGCGCGAGTCATAAAAGGAGCGGTAGTAGACCGCCGTATCCATCAACACCAGGTATTCCATGCCCGCGCCGGCAATCTCCCTGATCTTCTCCTGCCATTGCGCGGTGGTGAAGCGCACGCATGCCGGATTCCAATCGACACCCTCCACGGTGGAGTGATGCTGGAATTCAAACCAGCTTCCGCTGATCGGCTTGATTGCCGCGGGTGAGGCCGCGGCGCTTGCGCTGCCCGGAGCCATTGCCAAAGCGGCCGCTCCCATTCCCAGATTTGCCAGAAACTCTCTGCGGTTCAGATCATTCACCATGAATAGCGCTCCTCCATCCAATTAGCAGGACCATCAGGCAAGGGAATCACAGGATTCCCGCTTTGAGCAAGCCCGGCTGGTCGAGGACGATGTTTCACCGATTATCGCCCCATGCTTTCTCCTGATTGATCTTTCTTGAGTTGACTTTTACCCGCGCCAGCCTGGATACTGCCATTAATGCTGAGCTCAAGGGAATGCGGAATTGCGGTCATGGCCATGTGCATGCCATGCGGACCCACCCGCATGGCTCTTGAGCGGCACCTGCGCTAAGCGCAACCGGTCTTGAAGCCGAGCGGCCCGGGTCCTCAAATGGAGGAGCCGGGCCGTTTTGCGTTGTTGGGGGAGAGGCCGTAGTCTGATTCCTGCAACCATCGCCAGCGATTCCCCACGCGAACCACAGAAAAAGGAGATCATCATGTCCGAAACCAAGCAGCAGTTGGCCACCCTGGCCGTTCACGCCGGCCAATCGCCCGACCCCACTACCGGCTCGCGGGCTGTGCCCATCTACCAGACCACCTCCTATCTCTTCCAGGATGCGGACCACGCCGGGCGGCTGTTTGCGCTCCAGGAGTTCGGAAACATCTACACCCGCATCATGAATCCCACCACCGACGTGTTTGAAAAGCGGGTGGCAGCGCTGGAGGGAGGAGCGGCGGGCCTGGCCACGGCCTCGGGCCAGGCGGCTGAAACCCTCGCCCTGATCACGCTGGCTTCCGCCGGTGACGAGATCGTTTCGACCACGTCTCTTTATGGCGGCACGTACAATCTCTTCCATTACACGCTGCCCAAGCTGGGCATCAAGGTCCGCTTTGTAGATGGGGATGATTTTGACGGCCTGCGCGCGGCGATCAACGAGAAGACACGCGCCGTCTATACCGAGACGCTGGGGAATCCCAAGCTCGACGTGGCCGAGATCGAGACGCTCGCTGCCATCGCTCATGAGCATAGGCTGCCTCTGGTGATTGACAACACCTGTGCCTCGGCGGCGCTGGTGCGGCCCATCGAGTGGGGAGCGGACATCGTGGTCAATTCGGCTACCAAGTTTCTGGGCGGCCACGGCACCTCCATTGGCGGCATCATCGTGGATGCCGGCAAGTTTGACTGGGCCGGCTCGGGGCGCTTCAAGGATTTTACTGAGCCGGATCCTTCCTATCACGGGCTCTCCTACACACAGGCCTTCGGCCCGTTGGCCTTCATCCTGAAAGCGCGCTTGCAGGGACTGCGCGATGCCGGCGCGGCACTTTCGCCCTTCAACGCTTTTCTGTTGCTTCAGGGCATTGAAACACTGCATCTTCGCATGGAACGCCACTCGCAGAACGCCCTGGCGGTGGCGCGGCATCTGGAACAGCATCCCGGCGTGGCGTGGGTCAACTACCCCGGCCTCGCATCCAGTCCGTATCATGCGCGGGCCAAGAAGTATCTGTCCCAGGGACAGAGCGCGCTGGTCACCTTCGGCATCAAGGGCGGTTACGATGCGGGAAAGAAGCTGATTGATACGCTCAAGCTGTTTTCGCTGCTGGCCAATATCGGTGATGCCAAGTCGCTGGTGATTCACCCGGCTTCGACTACGCATCAGCAGCTCTCGGTAGAGGAACAGGCTTCCACCGGCGTCACGCCCGAGCTGGTCAGGCTTTCGGTGGGCATTGAGGATATCCGCGACATTATCGGCGACCTCGACCAGGCCATTGAAGTTGCCAACGGGCACGCCTTTGCCGGCACAGGCGCAGGCGTTGCTGCAAAATAAAGAAAGTGTGATGACCGAAACCCGCACAGGAGCCGGCCCTGCACCGGCCGGCTCGCGAATTCTGGCGCCTACCTATGAAGGCGACTTTGTGCTCAACGGACCTCTGCCGTTGGACTGTGGACGCACATTGGCCAGTCCCACGCTGCATTACGCCGTGTATGGCCGGCTGAATGCGGCACGGGACAATGCTGTTCTTGTCTGCCACGCGCTTTCCGGCTCGGCCTTGGTCGGCTCCTGGTGGCCTGAGATCTTCGCGCCCGGCGCCGTTCTGTCGCTGGAGCACGATTTTGTGATTTGCATCAACATGCTGGGCTCCTGTTACGGCTCGACGGGACCCGGCTCGGTGAATCCGGAAACGGGCGAGACCTATGGTCCGGACTTCCCGCTGGTTTCGATCGGCGACAACGTGCGGGCTCAGGCGCTGCTTCTGGATTCGCTGGGCATCCGGCGGCTGCGGCTGGTCCTGGGCGGCTCCATCGGGGGCATGCAGGCGCTGGATTGGACGATCCAGCAGCCCGATCGCGTGGAGCGGGCGGTCGTCATCGGCGTGACGCCCATTTCTGCCATGGGGCTGGCGCTCAACCATTTGCAGCGCCAGGCCATCGTCCAGGATCCGGAGTGGGCAGGCCGCCGTTACCTGCCGCAGCGCCCGCGACGCAGTGGGCTGGCCCTGGCGCGCCAGATCGCCATGATCAGCTACAAATCCGCGCCATTGTTTGACGAGCGCTACGGCCGCAATCCTGACCGCAGTGGCGAAGACCCCTGGAGGCTGGACGGCAAGGGCGGTGGCCTTACCGGTGGCCGGTTCGATATTGCCGGCTACCTTGACATCCAGGGACGGCGCTTCATTGACCGCTTTGATGCCAATGCCTATCTGGCCATTCTGCGCACCATGGATACCTGGGATCCCACCCGAGGATATGCCACGCCGCAGGAGGCGTTCAGCCGCATCCGCGCCCGGCTCAGCTTTGTCGGCATCAGTACGGACTGGCTGTTTCCGTCAGCGGACGTCCGCCGCTTCGCCGAATTGATCCAGTCGGCCGGCGTGGATGCGGATTTTCGCGAGATGATCAGCGACCACGGCCACGACGCTTTTCTGGCTGAACAGGCCGAGCTGGTGCGATTGCTTCAGTAGCCGGTCACTACCTGTCCGCTTCCGAGAAAGGTTCGTGGAGTCAAGACCAAACTTCCAACGGGCACGGCATTTTTTGCGGTGGTTGCCGGGGCCATCAGCCCGTCCGGCCCGCATCTTTACATTTCGGTTTGTTTTCGTTCGAA
>JAJZNH010000699.1:708-7743 GCA_021811745.1 Acidobacteriota bacterium | reverse complement strand
AGCGACCATGCGCCGGTGTCGAGAAGCTGCGCGGCTGAGGGGTGCCCGGCAGACGACAAGGCGGAGACGATGGCCTGGCGCGCGGCGTCCGCGTCAGGAGCGGCGGAGCCGGCAGCAGATGCTTCGGGCGCTTTGGCGAGAGCGCCTTCCGTCATGGTTGCGGTTGCTCCGTAGCTGGCGGAGGGGCTGGCTGTTGCGGGAAACGGCTTTGCCCCGCGGCTTGAACCATCATCGTGGCTCGGTACGGCGGAGGGTTCGGGCGCGGTGGCGGCTTGGGCGGAGGGTGAGGAGTGCGGTACGCCCGCTACCGGCGCTGAGGTTGCGCTCTGCTTCGGCGTGGGCGCGGAGCTCCGGCTGCCACCGCCGGATGCAAATGGCGAAAAGGAGGGAGCCGACGGTGTAGCACTTGTTGTGGCTGGGCGCGCGGCGCCTGGGGCCGGGCGCGATCCGCCAGACGCGGGCGAGGCCGCGCCGCTGGCTACGCTGCTCAACAGCTCCTCGATGGGCAGCAGCCGCTGCGCGTGGATCAGCTTGAGCAGGCCCAGCTCCAGGTGGAAGCGCTGCTCCTGGCGGTAGTTCAGATCGTCGAAGGTGCGCAGTACGATCTGCAGGTTGCGCGTGAGCTCTTCTTCGCTGAAGAGCAGCGCCGTGCGGGCGGCCCGGGCACGCTCATCGGCGGAGATCTGCAGCAGTTCGGTCTGTTCGCCGCCCAGCTTGGCCATCAGCGCGTTGCGCAGGTAACGGACCATCTGGCGCGCCAGTGAGGAGGGGTTGTGGCCGGCGTTGACCAGCACGTTCAATTGCTCCATGAGCTCCGCGCTCTGGCCCGCGGCTACGGCCTCCAGCAGGCGCTCGAAGACAGCGTTGGGCACTGAGCCCATCAGATCGCGAATCTGCGCGGCGGAGAGGACGGGACGACCGTCTTCCACCGGAGCCGAGGCAATGGCCTGATCCATGATGGAGAGCGCGTCGCGCATGGAGCCGTCGCCGGCCTCTGCCAGGAGAGCCAGCGCTTCGTCTTCGGCCGTGACCTGCTCCGCCTCGGCGATCATCTTCAGTTGCGCCAGAATGTCGTCGAACTTGACGGCGTGAAAGCTGAAGTGCTGGCAGCGCGAGCGGATGGTTTGAGGAATGTCCTCGGGCTGGGTGGTGGCCATCATGAAGATGGTCCACTCGGGCGGCTCCTCCAGCGTCTTGAGAATGGCGTTGAAGGCCGCGTCGGTGATCTGGTGCGCCTCGTCGAGGAGGAAGATCTTGTACCGGTCGCGCGCGGGCTGAACGGAGGCCTGGTTGCGGATGGAGCGGACATCGTCGATGCCGCGGTTGGAGGCGGCGTCAACCTCGATGAAGTCGAAGGAATGGGTGGCTTCGTTGCCGGACTCGGGGCTGCCGCCGGAGGCGATCTCACGGCAGGAGACGCATTGCAGGCAGGGCTCGTTGTTGGGCCGCTCGGGGCTGCCCACTTCAGTGCGGCAGTTCAGCGCCATGGCCAGGATGCGCGCAATGGTGGTCTTGCCGATGCCGCGGTGACCGGAAAAGATGTAGCCGTGGGCGACGCGGTTCTGCTTGAGCGCGTTGAGCAGGGTACGTGTGACGTGGTCCTGGCCGGCTACGTCGGCGAAGCGCTGCGGACGGTATTTGCGGGCCAGTACCTGGTAACCCATGGGGGATGAAGCTCCTTGCGGCGGGCACGCTTGCGCGAAGCGCCTAGGTGGGATTGTATCGTTCTGGACCGGGCCAGATGCTCCGGAGCTGAACGCCGGACGTCGGAGAGCCGAAGTCTGCCTGAAGCGAGAGCCGCAGAGGGGATCGCTATCTAAGGATACAAGCGGCGTTGCTTGATCTCAGCCGGTGGGTCACCGGCTTCGGCCATGCGCGCCAGGAGCCGCTGACGCAGATGGTCGGCAACTTCCACATCCACTCGATCACCTAGATAGTGAACCAGCTTGGGCACGTCGCGCCGGCCCGCCAGATTGAGCAACTGATGCGGGTCGGAAGCCAGATCGTACATCTGGTATTCAACGTAGTTCTTGCTGTAGGGATGCTCGCCAGAGAGGCTTGGATCGGCTACACAATACGTGAATTGATCAGTCCGCAAGGCTCGCGCCACCATGGATTGGCTGATCTGGATGAAGGCCTCCTGGCGCCACGCCTTCCGCGCCGCCGGATCGTTCAGCAGGGGCAAGAGGCTTTGTCCCATCATGGATGAAGGAACCTTGGCGCCAGCGGCGTCGAGCAGCGTCGGCGTAACGTCAATCATGCTGACCAGCTCGCGTACGGCGCGGGACTGATTGAATCCCGGTCCCTGCACCAGGAGCGGGATGTGGATCGAGCTTTCGTGGGGGCTGCGTTTGTACTCGTCGTTGCGCGTGCGGAAATGGCAGCCGTGATCGCTGATGAACAGGAAGATCGTGTTGTCGGTCAATCCTTGTTCGTCGAGGGTTTTCAGGATGGTTCCCACGGAATCGTCGATGCTCTTGATGTCACCGTAATAATTGGGCAGTTGCTCGTCCCAGTCGCCGGGGAAGAAGCGCAGATCCTGCGGGACAAATGAGTTCACGTAGCGCTGCCGGAAGCCTTTGGGCGGGGCAAAGGCATTGAGGTTGTTTTGAAAATGCGGTTCTAACTGCGAAAGCACCAACAGAAACGGCTTTTCCTGTTTCTGGTGGAGGAAATTCACGGCTCGCTGGGTGAGATAATCCACGCGATAGATGTCCTCGTAGTGCATGGGCTCTCCATCGCCGTTCCAGATTGTTCCGTGATAGGGGTGGGAGGTGAACTCCAGCAAATTGCTTCCTTCCCAGAGGTCCAGAAACCCACCGCGGTACTCGCGCGGAACAAAGCCCCAGGCTTTTGGGTCGTTGAAGGCTCCCGGCGCCAGGTGCCACTTGCCGATGTAGTTCGCCGTATATCCTTCCGAACGGAGAATCGTTGCCAACGTAACGGCGTCCGGTTTCAGCCCAATGCCCGCAGTGGTCAGAGTCCACACCCCGGTTTGAGTGGCGTACATGCCGGTGAACAGGCAGGAGCGCGATGGCGAGCACAAAGGCTGATTGGTGACTGCATTCTGGAACGCCACGCCGCGTGCCGCCACGCCGTCGAGGTTGGGGGTGACTTGCATGGGATTCAAGCCGTAGGCGCTCACGCAATCCCAGCGGAACTGGTCGGCGATATAAATGACGATATTCGGCCTGGGTTTTTCCCCTGAGGATGGGTTGGCTTGGGCCTGGCCGTTCGCAGGGCCGCCTAACGCAGGCAACGCCGCAGCTGCCGCAGAGCCCTTGATAAATTCCCGACGCGAGAGTGGCGATTGAGCAGAAGAAATCGCACGTGAATCATCCATAAGATATTTCCCTCTCAAATTCGATTACCAGTCTCTCATGTCCTACGCGAACAGCGCTTTTCAAGGCATGCCCTTTTTGGCTGCCTGGTCTCCGGAGGCACAGGGAAGTGGCGGAGCGCGGAGCTAAGGCAAGACAGGAGAAGGCGCGTCCCATTGAGTTTTGTGCATGGCCACCGCTCTTCAGGGGCGCAGCACCCTGGGCGCCAAGGCTTATTGATACAGGATCTCCATTTTCGCTTGAAGGGCGGCTGCGTTTCCGGCGCGAGGAGATTGGAGCCGTTACGCCGACAAGCTTTCTTGCTGCGACTGCCCTGCATATGTGGCGGGCGGGTGGCGCGGAAGCGGGCGCTGAGGGGCTATTTCCGCTAGGCGCCTTTGCGCTTCGTGCTTGGTGCGCGGGCCGTGGTTTTGCGTTTTCGCATCTCTTTGGAAGAGTACATGGTTCCCCGGCAGTTCATCGCGCCGCAATTGCAGAAAGCCTCGTCGTCGCCGCCGTCGTAGAGACAGTAATCATAGGTGATTTCCTCGCCTGCGGCGATGTTGCGGATGGCCTCGATCCACACCCGGCCGTCTTCCTCGCTGGTCTCGCAGTTGGGGTCGCAACTGTGGTTGATGAACATGGCCATGCCGTGGCCGTCGATGACCATCCTGCCGTTGCCGAGTCCAAAGAGGTAGGTAACGGGCGAATCCTCGTAACGCTGGTCGGCCTCCGCCTTGGTGATGCGATGGCCCGTGTACTCGATCACGCGCGCACCTTTCGGGATCGGTTTGGTCGCATAGCAGCCAGCCGCGTGAATGGTGGAAGAACGGATGATGAGGCCCATAGAAATGTGCGATGCTTTCTTTAGTTGAGGCGTTTGCGGGGGCGCCATATGGACCGCATCCTATCATTCGAGGCGTCGAGGACGATGGCAGTGAAGCCGCTTTTCCTTTTGGCCGCGGGACTCGCTTGTTGTCTAGCGGCGCCAGTACTGCGCGCGCAAGGCACACAGGGCAGAAAGGGAGACGATTCCGGGCAAAACAAACCTGCCAGCGTTCAAAAGCCCGGCCGGGAGTCCACCCAAAAGCCCTCGGCAGCGCAGCCTCCGTCGAATGCCAATCCCTTTCCCACGGATTTGAGTACGGTTCCAATCATACCCACCGCGAATTCGCCGAGCGTCTCCGAGGGAGCCGGCAACGGCATGGGGAATGGCCGATACACGCTGCCCGACTCCGATTCGGACCCGGTGCCCAGCCCAAACGACGCTGGATCGGCTACGACTGACGGCCAGGGGCAGGGGTTTAGCTCCAGCCAGACTGGCCTGGGCCCCTTGTTGCCGGATGTGGATGGCAATGCGCCGGGAAGCAGAAATCAGCAAAAGCAGAATTCAATCTTCGCGCCCCTGCCTCAGCCCACCGCCAAACAGGACATCAGCGTAGGCAACTTCTACCTGGACACAGGGGATTGGAGAGGTGCCTACTCGCGGTTCCAATCGGCGCTGGTGCTGGACCCCAGCAACCCAGATGTGTATTGGGGTTTGGCTGAGTGCCAACGGCATATGGGCCAGTATGCCGCAGCGCGCGAGAACTATCTTAAGGTGATGGAGTACGATGCCGGCGGAAAGTACGCGAAGAAGGCAGCCAAGGCCTTGCGGAATCCTGACATAGCCAACGCCGAGCCTTCGGGGCAGGCGCAGCAGTAGCCGCTCTAGAAGTTGCACCAGCGGAGATAGACGCCGATGAGGTCGGTTCCCCACAGGGCCGCGACTATTCCTCCACCGGCAAGGAACGCGCCGAAGGGGAGTTTGGTGAGGCCCCGCCTTTCGGGTCCCCCGTGACCCGGAAGGGCGAGCATGGTCATACCGATCACACCACCCAGCACGATTCCCAGGACGAAGGCGAGCAGAGTCCGTGAGAAGCCAAGCCAGGCGGCGAGCATCAGCATCATCTTGACATCGCCCATGCCCATTCCTTCGCGTCCGTGCAGGGTGTGATAGGTCCAGCGGATGAGCAGGACGAAGCCGGGGATGAGGAGCAGACCCAGTAGCCAGCGGCTGGCGGAATCGAAGACGTGGGCACGGTGGCCTGCCAGTCCGGAATCAAGGCTCCAGTGCAGAGGAAGCGAGTGCCATATCCATTCCGTTGAGAAGCGAACTAAGCTCACGAGCAGTCCCACGGCGGCACCGCCGAGCGTTAGCCAGTCAGGAAGCCAAAGTTGCTCGGCATCGAGGGCCGCCAGGCAGATCAAGAGCCAGCAGAGGGTCATTTTAACCAGGCCGAAGGCAGTGGCATCGAAGAGGTCGGGCGCGGCGGTTCCAGGCACTGCCAGCGCTGAAAGAGTCTGCCACGCGGAGACAGCCCACGTGACCGCAGCGGCCAGTTCAACGAGCGGATAGCGCCAGCCAATCCAGGCATGACAGGTGCGGCAGCGGCCTCTGAGCGCCAGCCAACTTGCCAGCGGCACGTTTTCCCACCACTTGAGCGTCCGCCCGCAACCGCGGCAATGCGAAGCGGGCTTGACGATGCTTTCGCCCGCGATCCAGCGGCTCAGGCAGACGTTCAGGAAGCTGCCGAAGGCCAAACCGAGAAGCGCCGCAAACGCCGTCCAGAAGATGCGAATCATTGGCGAGGTCGAGTATACGCCCCGAAAATGGGCGAAGAGCTAGTCTTTGAGCATTCTCCGCTCTTTCTGCGATGAATACAAAGGGAATCGTCCATTCTTTCGCGAAACCACTGAAACTACGCGCGAACGAAAGGCCCACCCCGGCACGCCAGCGGGCAAACACCCCACCAGGTAAACTGAGAATACATGGTCCCCGCACGCGAGCGTTCCGACCGCAATGCCTCTACGCCGCACAGCCCAACCGAAGCGGCGCGGGCGGCGGCGTTGTTTGAAGAGTCGGTGACCATCATGGCGCGACTGCGCGCTCCCGGTGGCTGCCCCTGGGATCGCGAGCAATCCTTTGACTCTATCCGCAAGTACACGCTGGAGGAGGTATACGAGGTCTTCGACGCCATCGAGCGTCGGAATTTTCCTCATTTGGCCGAGGAACTCGGAGACCTCTTGCTGCAAGTGCTCTTTTATGCGGAGATGGCCGCTAACGAGGGGCGTTTCACCATCGCCGAGGTTTTGGAGCAACTGAACCGCAAACTTGTCCGGCGCCATCCCCATGTCTTTGGTGATGAGGCCGCGCGTGCGGCCGGGAACCGCGCAGAGGTGGATACCGACGTCGAGGGCTCGGCGGGCGTGCTGCACAACTGGGAAGAAATCAAGAGCGCTGAAAAGCGGGTAGCCGATGCCGACGGGATAGGGAATCTCGGTGCTTCGCGGCTTGACAGCGTGCAGCGGGCGATGCCGGCGCTGGCGGAGGCGGCCAAGCTGGGCTCCAGGGCCTCCAAGTCTGGCTTTGACTGGCCAGACTGGCGCTATCTTCTTCCCAAGCTTGCCGAGGAGACTGCGGAGTTAGAGGCGGAGGCTGCCTCAGATGATCGGACCCGCCAGCCGGCTGTCGAGGCTGAGCTGGGCGACCTGTTGTTTACCGTGGTCAACTTGGGCCGCCACCTGGGCGTGGATGCGGAGATGGCCTTGCGAGGCTGCAACCTCCGCTTTCGCCGCCGCTTCGGCGAGATGGAGCGGACTTCGGAGCGCCCGTTGGAAGAACTTTCCGTCGACGAGTTGGAGACGCTGTGGGCGCGGGCCAAACAGAAGCTCG
>JAJZNH010000699.1:0-698 GCA_021811745.1 Acidobacteriota bacterium | reverse complement strand
AGGCGAAGTCATGATCCGGATTCGATGCTGCGCGGGATTCGACGAGATGGAGGCCTGTTTCCGGCTCCAGATCGACACTTGGGGTTACGACGCCAACGATGTGATTCCCCGTCGGTTCTTCTTGCTGGCGCAAAAGATTGGCGGCCAGGTGATCGGCGCATTTGAGACCGATGATGCGATTGAGCAGGACGGAAAGGGTGCGGAAACGCTGGTTGGATTCGCTCTGTCTTTGCCTGGGGTGAAGACCGGAGATGGTGAGCCACGGATCTATCTCCATTCCCACATGTTGGCTGTCAGGGAGGAGTACCGCGATCGCGGGCTGGGCGCACAACTCAAACTGGAGCAACGGCGGGATGCGCTTTCCCGCGGCATCCGGCACATGGAGTGGACCTTCGATCCGCTGGAAATCAAGAACGCTTTCCTCAATATCCACAGGCTGGGCGCGATTGCCCGCACCTACCGCGCGAATTTTTATGGTGTATCCTCATCTCGATTGCAGGGCGGGCTCCCGACCGACCGCTTGCTGGCGGAGTGGGATCTCGATTCCCCCAGGGTGCAAGCAATTCTTGAGAGACGTCCTCTCGATAGACAAGTTATTGAAGAGCGGATTCAGGTTCCGGCTTCCATCTACCAGTGGAAGGCCTCGGAGAGTGAGCGAGAGCGTGCCCTCGCTGTTCAGTTAGAGAACCGTAGGAAGT
>JAJZNH010000485.1 GCA_021811745.1 Acidobacteriota bacterium | reverse complement strand
ATCTCGTTCGAGGCGCTGAACAACATCGCCGAGCAGACCAAACGAATGATCGTGGTGCTCAACGACAACGAGTGGTCGATCGATCGCAATGTGGGGGCCATCGCGCGCTACCTGCACCGCATCGTGACCAACGAGCACTACCAGCACCTGCACCAGCGGGCCACGCGGCTGATCGAGCGCTTCGGCGGCAAGACAGCGGCGAAGGTGGTGCGGCGCGCCGAAGAGGCGGCCAAGAGCATGTTGTGGCCCTCCATCCTGTTCGAGGAGTTCGGGCTGGAGTACTACGGTCCCATCGATGGGCACAATCTTCCGCTGCTGGTGGAGTCGTTCAAGTTCCTGAAGACCCTGGACCATCCGGTGCTGTTGCACGTGCTCACGCAGAAGGGCCGCGGCTATCAGCCGGCGCTGGACGGGCAGAAGAAGTTTCACGGGCTGGGGCCGTACGATCCGGATACGGGGATGACCAAGGCGGCGGGCGCGCCCACCTGGGCGGAGTCCTTCGCCAACACGCTGACCGAGCTGGCCAACAAGGATGAGCGGATCGTGGCCATCACGGCGGCCATGCCCAACGGAACGGGTCTGGACCTGTTCCGGCCTCACCATCCCAAGCGCTACTTCGACGTGGGCATCGCCGAGGAGCACGCGGTGGTCTTCGCCGCAGGAATGGCGACGCGGGGCTACCGGCCGGTGTGCGCCATCTATTCCACGTTTTTGCAGCGGGCCTTCGATCCCGTGGTGCACGACGTATGTCTGCAAAAGCTGCCCGTGCTGTTTTGCATGGACCGGGCGGGATTGTCGGGCGACGACGGGCCGACGCACCATGGGCTGTTCGACATCGGGTACCTGCGGTCGATTCCGGAGATGGTGCTGATGGCGCCCAAAGACGAGGACGAGCTGGCCGACATGATGAAGACCGCCTTGGAGATGCCGGGGCCGAGCGCCATCCGGTACCCGCGCGGGGCGGTGGCGGGCGTGGCGCGCAAGGCCGAGCCGCAGGCGATTCCCGTGGGGAAGGCCGAAGTGCTGAAGGACGGGTCGGATGTGGCCATTCTCGGGCTGGGACCGATGATCACGCTGGCCCGCGAGCTTGCGGCGAGGCTGGAGCGGGAGGGCTATTCGGCGGCGGTGATCAATCCGCGCTTCGTGAAGCCGCTGGACCGCACCGTGCTGGGGGCTTATGCGCGGCGCGTGGCGGCCTTCGTCACCTTCGAGGACCACGTGAAGATGGGCGGCTTCGGCACGGCGGTGGTGGAGGCTCTGGAGGAGATGGGCAGGGTGGTTCCGGTGGTGCGCATCGGCTGGCCCGATCAGTTCATCGAGCACGGCAAGGTGGATCAGTTGCGCGCGCGCTACGGGGTCAGCGTGGAGGCGGCCGAGGCCCAGGTGCTGCCGCTGCTGGCCGGACGGCGGCCCAAGCTGGTGGCCAGCTAAGGCCGCGCGTCAGAAGAATTGTCGAGAATATATTGCAAACTTATGAAATACGCCGCGCAAACGGAAGCGGTTGGCATGGCGCGCTTAAGCTAATGCTTTATCGGCTATACCAGGGATATCTACTCTCCAGCCGGTCGTAAAGGAGCCATGATGCACGGAATCGCTTCGGACCTCCGCCTGCTGTGGCGGCAGTTGCTCAGGTCTCCCGGCTTTGCAATTACGGCCGTGCTGATGCTGGCGTTCGGCATCGGCGCGACCACCGCGATCTTCTCGGTTGTGGATGGCGTGCTGCTGAGGCCACTACCTTTTGCCAGTCCGAGCCGTCTGGTGACCCTGGGCGACCAGGTGAGCGGAGGTCGCATGGGCTATCACGACCCGGGCTGGGTGACCGCACCCGAGGTGGTGACTTACCAGCGCGACACCCGCTCGTTCGCGAGCCTTGGCGGTTACACCTTCGTGAGGTACGAGCTTTCTGGAGTTGGCCGGCCTGCCCAGATCGACGCCGCGCGGATAACGCCCTCCGTTTTCTCCACGCTCGGCGTTGCTCCGCTCATGGGCCGCGTGTTCACTCGGGAAGAAGACACGCAAAAGGCGCAGGTCGTGGTGCTCAGCTACATCACATGGAAGAGCAGGTTCAACGGCAACCCCCACGTGATCGGAACCAAGATCGACCTCAATCGAACGCCGTATACCGTCATCGGCGTCATGCCCAGAAACTTCGAGTTTCCCATCGACTATACCGGCCGTCTCAACCGCTGCGAGCTATGGGTTCCCATGAGTTTCAGTGCCGGTGAGCTCTCGCCGGAGGAGGAGGGGAACTTTTCACTGATGATGGTTGGGCGGCTCAAGCCCGGCGTCACCATAGCACAGGCGCAAGACGATGCGCGGCGCGTGGCGGCGCAGATCATGCGCAACTATCCGCCCAACCTATCGACCATCCGCATCCGGCCCGTGGTTAATCCGTTGCACCAGATCACGGTGGTGCAGACCCGTCCGCTGCTGCACATGCTTTTTCTCGCCGTGGCCGTGGTTCTGCTGATCGCCTGCGCCAATCTGGCGGGGCTGTTGCTGGTTCGGGCCATTCGCCGCCAGCGGGAAACGGCTGTGCGCCTGGCCGTGGGCGCGCCGGCACGCACACTGCTGGGGCAGACGATCCTCGAAAGTCTCGTTGTCAGCGTGACTGGAGGCATACTGGGGATTGGCCTCGCCGGCCTGGCCCTCGCGATCGGAAAGAACTTTTTGCCGGCCAACCTGCCGCTGACGAACGAGATCTCTCTGAACTGGACGGTGGCGGGTTTCGCGTTTCTGTTGGCGCTGCTGACAGGCGTGCTGTGCGGACTGGCGCCGGGCTTCGCGGCCCTGCGCACCAACGTGAACGCCTCACTGAAAGAAGGCGCACGCAGCGGCTCGGCGAGCGGCGCCCATGCGCGGCTGCGCTCGGCGCTGGTGGTGGCGGAGATCGCGATTGCGCTGGTGCTGCTGTGCGCTTCAGGGCTGCTTCTGCGCAGCTACATGAATATGAGCGATGTGGATCTCGGTTTCCAGCCGGACCATGTGACCACGGCCTTTTACTCGCTACCGCGGAGAGGATACCCGACGCAGGCGCGAGTCGATGCTCTCAACAACCAGGTGCTTCTTCGCCTGAGCCAACTGCCGGGCGTTCAATCCGTGGGCCTGACGAGCGGCCTTCCCACCAGGAGCGGCTGCTGCGAGGCCTTTACCGCGGACGGCTACGTGAATCCGCGCGGGCCCGGCTGGACGGCCGCAGCGTATTCCGAGGTGATCAGCAACTTTTTCAATGCCATGGGTATTCCGCTGCTGCGCGGACGATACTTCACCGACGACGACAATGCGAACAGCCGGCTCGTTGTGATCGTGAATCGCGAGTTCGCGGGGCACTATTGGCCGAATCAGAACCCAATTGGGAAACGAATGCGCATTGGCACCCCAACGTCGCGAGCACCATGGATGACGGTGGTGGGCGAAGTGGCCGACGTGAAGGTTGGCCGGCCCGACACCGGCGCGACCGCTGAGTTCTATCAACCAGTGGCCCAAGTCGACAGGGACTACGGTGGCCCCTTTTCCCCCAACGACATCTTCGGTGGCAGCCAGCACATCGTCGTGCGGTCGGTCCTGCCGCCCGAAAAGATGGAGAACTCCGTGCGCGCCGTGGTCCGCTCCATCGACCCGCAGTTGCCGCTGACCCAGGTGCAAACCATGGAGCAGGTGGTGTCGCAGAGCGAAGCCCCGCGCCGCTTCAACGCGGTCGTCATTTCCAGCTTCGCCCTGGCTGCGGTTCTACTGGCCGTGCTTGGCATCTACAGCGTGATCGCATTTTCGGTGGCTTCGCGCGTCCAGGAGATGGCGATTCGCATGGCCCTCGGTTCGCAGCGCGCGGACATCGTGCGCCTCATTCTCGCCTCCGGCCTCAAGCTGGCTGCGGTCGGAGCCTGTCTTGGGCTGGCCGGTGCGGCCGCTATGTCCAGTGTGCTGCGCCCCTTCCTCTTTCACGTCAGCCCCTTCGACCCGGTGGTGATGGCTCTGACGGCGATGGCCGTTTTTGCCCTGGCTCTGGCGGCTTCGGCCCTCCCCGCTTTTCGTGCCGCTTCTGTAAATCCGATCGAAGCCTTGCGCGGAGAGTAAGCGCGACGTCCTGCGCACTGACGGCTGCGCTCACAGGCCGGCCGGTTTGGTCCGCGCTCCGCGCCAGTAGAGGATGAGGCCGATCAGGATGGAGACGGCCGTGCCGGCCACCAGCTTGAGCTCGAAGGCGAGCTTGCTGCCGGAGCCGCCGGGCGGGACGAGCGAGACCAGAATTCCAACGAGGACAACCAGAAAGCCCAGGCTGCCGCAGATCCAGACGCCCGGCAGGCCGCCGGGAATGAGGACGGCTTGCGGATTGGCGGCGCGGTCGGGACGGCGCGCCAGCTTGATGACGGCGGCGAACATGTAGAGGAAGGGAATGAAGTAGAGGATGATGGCGGCGTCGATGAGGAACTGGTAGGCGCCGAGGGTGGTTTCGTTGATCTGGCTGACGAGCAGGATGGCGCCGGAGAGGACGGCCTGGACGAGGATGGAGACATAGGGCGTCTTCCAGCGGGGATGGATTTTGCCGAAGGCGGCGGGCAGGTAGCGGTCGATGCCGACGACGAAGGGAACGCGCGCGATGCCGGCGACGGTTGAGCCCACGCCGCCGGCGTTGCCCGCGGTGACCAGGACGGCCGCGAGAATGCCGAGGAAGCCGAGCCGCAGGGCCACCGAGCCAATCGTGATGGCGTGAAAGACGCCGGCCTGGGGATCGAGGGCCGAGGAGGGCGCGAGCGCCAGAACGGCGAAGGTTCCGGCGATGTACATCAGGGCGATCAGAGCTCCGGCGCCGAAGACGGCGCGGGGCAGGGTGCGGCGCGGGTCGCGGACCTCCTCGCTCATGGCCGAGACCAATTCCAGGCCGGTGAAAGCGAAGGCAATCTGCGACCAGAAGTTGACCGTGTTCCAGTCCCAGGCCGGAAGCATGTCGTGGAGCGTGAAGTGCGTCACCGAGCCGTGCAGCAGGACCACGATTGCCGCCACGCCGGTGAGGATGAGCAGCGGCACGTAGGTGCCTACGCCGCCCGCGTTCTGGAGCCACTTGCCGATGTTGAGCCCGACAATGTTGAGGACCACCGCGATCACCAGCAGGGCCAGCGAAATCCAGAGCTGAAAGGTGCGGTCCTGGGCGAGCGCCGCGCCGCGCTCGCCCACGATATAAGCCGACATCGACGCGCTGGCCAAGAGCAGGCCGGGAAAGTAGAAGACGGTGTAGATCCAGTAGGTCCAGCCGGCGATGAAGCCGTGGAACGGTCCGAAGGCCTCGCGTGACCAGGCGTAGAGACCGCCCTCCTCAGGGAAGCGCGAGGAAAGTTCGTTGATGACCAGCGCGCCGGGGACAAAGAAGAAGACGGCGGCGATAACCCAGAGGCTGATGGACGAAGGGCCGTTGTGGCCGGCGGCAGCAATCCAGCGCGGGCCCAGGACGGTGGCGATGTCGAACAGCAGCACGTCCCAAAAGCCCATGGTCTTGCGCAATCCGGAACGGGCGTCGGGCGGGCCAGGCGCGGAGGTTGTCATGGGGCCACCCTTGGGCTGGAGTTCAACTAAGTCTGCACTCGAAAATCATAGCGGACCAGATTAAGACGAGCTGCGAACACGTTTTGATTGCCAGACTCCAACGGTGTTGTGCCGTGGACCTTGTCGCCGATCTGACGTTCGGACAGTGAAGAGGACAATTCTCTCAAGGAAGCATCCTCTCTGTGCGCGAATTCTGCTCGGATCGGAAGGAAAAAATGGTCCTTCGCCAGGCGGCGTGGCCACGGAGCATGTCCAGTTTTACTCCGGCTCGACGAGCGACTGGGATGGCTCCTCGGCCGATCCGGCAGCTTGCTTGGTAGGGTTGAAGGTCTCAAATCCTTCCTTCTTGGCTGCTTCGAGCAGCTCTGCCGAGGCGGAGACGAAAGAAATCGGGGTATTCGGAAACATGTCTCGAGCGGCCAGTGCGGCGCCCAGCTGAATGGCGCCCGGCCAATTCAGGCTTGTGCGATCCAGAAGTTCGCGCGCGATCTCCAGCACGGCTGGATTCAGCGGTTGCTGGACCATGCGGGCCGATTCCTGACGAAGGACCGCGAGCGCGGAAGCCGCGTCGGCCGCAGTAACATCGCCCCCGCGCTCGCGCCGGCGAATGGCGGCGTAGACTTCCAGGGGCGTAGCGGAGGAGATGAGCTTGCGATTGTCCTCGACTGCTTCCATCAGTCGAATGAGAGCATCCGTGCCCGGTTCCTGTACGAACAGCTTGGCGAAAGCTGTGGCTTCGATAAAGTAAGAGTTCACTCGTTTCCTCGTTCTCCCTCGATGGCTTCGGCGATTGTCTCGCCCTGCATCGAAACGGGATGGAATCGCTGCGCTTCCTCGGGTATGCCGGCCTCAGCGCGGTTGAGGCGGATGGTGGTGGTGGGATAGGTCGGGGTTTTGGGGTTGGCGATCTTGCTGGTGAGCACAAGGCCGCGCTGGATCGCCTCGGCCAAAATGGACTGGCGCGTCTCGGGGTGCTGATTCCAGCGGAGCGCTTTACGCGGCAGGAATGAGTCGCGGAACCATTTGAGGGCGATAAATGCATGACCGCCCCGCTCCGCTTCTGCCAGCGCCGCACACAGCTCCTTCACCCGATTGTCCAAATCGGCCGGTGAGACGGGTTCCTGCACGTAGTCCTCGTCATAGGCCAGGCTTGTCGCGGCGCGCTGGGCGCGCACGGCGCGGGGAGCCGCTTCCCCTTCATTGATGCGCTCGAAGTAAATGCGGATCTCATCCTCTTCCGGCGACCATGTTTCGGCCGATGCATTGCGGCGCTTGCTGCGCCCGCTCTCGCTGCACAGTTCTACAATGGCCTGGTAGCCTGGAGGTGCGAGAAAGCGCAGTGCCCGGGCCAAACCGGGGTCCTGCGAATACGCAAGTTCGTTCAGCGCTTCTTCAATAATCTCTTCCGCGGCGGGGATGCGCAGGTCACCATCATCGGAGTTGTTGCGTCCAGATCTTGTCGGTTTCATCTCTTTCTCTCCATGCGCCGCATCATCTCTTGGGCCTGCAATTCATGCAGCGCCTTTTTAGCCGCGGCGATCTTCCGGTAAGACCCGAGAGATGCGTCCTTCAGCGCGTGCGCAGCGTGCTCGTCCCATTTCCAAGATGTGTATCCGTGTCGCATACGTGGGCGAAGTCACCCTGTAGCCGCTGCTCTCCCCACACCCCAGCGCAACGACCACTCGTACCCCATATCCCAAAGGCGGATCCAGATAGGCATTCCGCCTCCGCTATTTACTCCTCCTGGCTATACCACAGGCGAACTTTTCGCGTCACCATAGTGCATTGATGGGCCGCACGCCTTTGCACAGCCCGAAATTCGAGTTCACTGCCGCAAGAGAAATACACAACACCCTCGAAAAGAACCGGTGCCTACGCGCCGCACGCTCGATCCGGTCGCCCAGGCAACTGGGACAGCCAAGAGCACTGGTTCCAGCCTTCTCTTCTGCAATCTGCGCATACTTGTGCGTCTAGCCAGCTCCGCAAAAGAGGAACGTTACCTTATAAGAATCGCTAAAGGCGATCTCTGTAGGATCAACGAAAATAAATTCATTGTATACGACGCTCTACTAATGGACAAGGACTCAAATTGTTTAAGTTGGGTAGCTTCCTTAATACAGTAGGCTCAAGATGTTGTGGTTTTCGAGTCAAGACCCGGTTTGTGGCGTGACTATGCAGCCACTTGGCAACAGTTTCGCGCTTGGTTTGCTGACGCAATGTCCTGCGTTCCCTATCTGGAACATCTGGGTTGGCCGTCGGGGTTTCGC
>JAJZNH010000205.1 GCA_021811745.1 Acidobacteriota bacterium | reverse complement strand
CTGGTCTTTTATTCCGGATATGCGCCAGCCGCGGGCGAGCAGATCGCGGCGAGTTACCGGACCATTGGCAGGGCAGTGGGCCGTGCGGTGAACACCGCCAGCCAGCAGGCGCTGGCACAGGCGGGCTCGCCTGCGGTAGCCACATGGATTGGCTCGGTGACAAGCCCGCCGGCGCGTAGCTCCGCGGACTGCCGCTTCGCTGCACAAGCGATGGCGCAGGCGGCGGCCAGCGTGAGTGCGCTGTGGAGCGGCACATACAAGGGCAACCGGAGCAGCTTAGCCGCGGATGTGTGGCCGGGCGACGCGCTACTTTTGAATGCGCCTTCAACCGATCTAGACGTGCAGGTTGTGGTGCGAACAGTGAAGGTGACTTACGCCGCGAGTTATCCGGACCTGGTGGAGTACGAGATCGCCTTCGCCAACGACTGGGCTGACGATCTGGCTATTAAGACCAGCGCCACGGTTCCAGCCAATGCCTGGCTGCCGGCGCTCATCTCGCCCACGGTGCCCGCCAATCTGAATGCCCTCGCGGTGACCGGTTTGAGCGGCAACACGGTCACAGTGAATACAGGAGTTACTGCGCCAACGGGCGGCGGCTTCGAGATTCGGCTCAGAGACTATGCTTTTACGGCGGGCGAGGACCCGACGCTGGTCATGCGGGGCTCGGAATCGAACCTGACTTTTACCAGAGTGTCCGCGAGCGACCGGTTTTACATCCGGATGTATGATGGCTCAACGCCGCCGAACTATTCAGAATTTTCAACGGCGCTGTTCATCAACCTGCCGCTGAGCGCGTGAGTCAAGAAACGCCAGACATGAAGAAGCGGATGGAGTCCGGCCGATGCGGATGATGAATGAATTCGAGGCCCAGGTCTTGAGCGACCTAAGCGTGCTCAAAGCGCAGATAACCGGGCTGATGGGCGACGGCAACGGTGGCCGTCTGGCGGAGTTGGAGCGGCGCATGGACCGGCACGAGCAAAACTGGCAGCGGGCCAAAGGTTTCCTCGCCGCCGTCAGCGTGTTGTTTGCCGTGATCGAGGTTGCCGTCGAGACTTGGTTCCGGCATTGATCAGATGGAGTACTGCAACATTGTCCGCGGACTGGCCGCACGACGCTCCGAATAAGAATCACTGGTCGATCATAGAGAGAATAGGTGGGCGAGCATTTAAGGGCGGGACAAAAGCAGCCGCAATTGCTTTTCGATGGCTGCTGGGTCTGTCTCGCCCTGGAACCGCACGCGTACCGTACCGTGCCTGTCGATCAAGTAAGTTAAGGGAAGTCCTAGGACGCCGCCGTACCGCTCTCCGAGTTGGGCGGAGCCCATGGCTATGGGATATTCGATTTTCAAACGGGCTACCAGACGGCGCACGGGCGCAGCGTTTTCATTCATGGATATTCCGATCACTTGCAGGCCCTGCGGACCGTAGCGCCGCTGCCACGCCGCGAAGGTGGGCATCTCCACCTGGCATGGCGCGCACCACGTTGCCCAGAAGTTGAGCAGCACCACCTTGCCTCGATAATGAGCAAGGTCCAGTGTTCTGCCGTGCAGGTCCTTCTTGACAAGCCGCGGTGCTTCTTTATTGAGAAGCGATTCGGCGGCTAAATCGCCAGGCGAACTGAGGGCCGCTAAGCAGACTGCAAGCAGCGAACCGGCCAGGGCGAGCCGACGGCAGCTTCTTTTCGATCCGGACGAGGAGGGCAATAGCACGTCGGGGCGCTCCGTTCCTTCTGTACCATTCTGGTGCTTTCCACGCCGTAGGGCCGTGTTGACAGTTCGGCTCATCTCTTTATCGTGCGCGTGGATGCTGCATTCGCGCAAGCCGCGTTATTGCCCACGCACGGCCGGATAGCCTTTGTTTACCCAGTCAGCTCCGAAGTTATCAGGCAGGTAAAGGGCCCGGACGTGAGTAAACCCCAGGCTTTGAAGCAGGTGAAACGCCGGTCCCATGTTAGGGCAATGGTTCCACGGGCAGCAGCCGCAATAAATGACGATAAAAGTGCTGCGCTTGAGCCTCTGAACCCGTTGCCGCAACTGGTTGAGGCCATCAGGCCGGGCCGCCGGGCCGGCATACTCGGAGCCCGGGATATGTGCCTCCGCAAACAACATGCGAAACCCGACCTGCACGATCAGCGGTTTCTGTGTACCGCGTGCGTGCAAGAGCCGGTTCAGTTCCACCGGCTGTATCAGGTCCACCTTGGGAATCGATAGCGCGCTCTCTGCAGACGGCGCAGCCTGTTGTCCCTCCGCTCGCAACCTGGCCTGCGGTCCAAGCAAAATGGCCAGGGTCACAATGGTTACTGTTCGTCCAACCAGCCCAATTTTCATCGTGGAATCTCCGCAACCAGTGTAACGTGCCGCGCCGGAGCGCTGCGATTCGCTCTTCGGCAAGTCATGGCAAGTGGATGAGTTGCGGTGCGCGGTTGCACGGCAGGCGTGGCGCGAGCAGCGTTCCAATGCGTTCGCGGAGAGCTGTGGTACAACCCCAAAGTTGAAGGCGCCAGGAGCTTTCGCCCCTGGCGCCGATAGGATGAACTCCCAGATTTCTTAGACCATTCATTGTCCCCTGCGGCTCGAAGATGAAGCTCCGAGCTACCTCGGTTCCGCATCTGAAAGCCGTGCCGGCGATGGATCATCGAGTTTCCTCGAATCCCGCACCCTTCAGTCCTGCCGCGCCAAGTCTTCAGGTCGCCCCGAATTCCCGCGTTCTAGCAGCGCCTTCTGTCGAAGCCCCGGGTTGCCCCAAGCCCTCGACGTTCCGGCAATTCGGAGGGCGAATCTTCGGGTCGCCCCGAATCTTCGTTCCTTCCGCGACACCAGCAGCGAAGCTTTGGGTTGCCCCGCATCTTCACCCGCCAGCCTGCCTGCCGGTGGTTCTCCAGGTTGCCCTGAATCGCACACCTGCCGGCGTCGCCGGCTTGCCGATTGCCGGGTTTCCCCGGCTTTCGCGCTTTCCGGCTCACCGGTCGACCGATCTCCGGGGTACCCCGAATCTCACGTCTCCTAGTGTTGCCATACCTGCGTCTCCAAGCGTCCCTGGATCCTGCCGGTACGGCTGGGCCAATGATGAGTCCCAGACGTTTCTCGAACCTTGCATCCTGCGGCGATGCCGAGGATGAATCTTCGTCTCCAGTCGGGCCACGCTCATTCGCGCTTGGCCTTAGGTGCAATATCGGGTCGTGCATACAAGTCATGGACCGGGCAAACCGGCTCATGAACTGCAGCAGTCAACCGCCTCTTGCATCGTCGTGCCAGGCTGGAACTGCGTGTCCAAGTTTCCTGGAAGGTCACCAACTGAGTAAGGAGCGTAGGCGCGTTGCATCTGTGAAAGCAAGTGCAAAAACCGGAATCGCTTGTGGATTTCACCAGCCTTGGTGCATTGCGGCGCGGTATTTCGCCGCGCGGAGGACGTGCCCGTGGAAGGGTGTCAGATACTGTCGGCGGGGAAGCTGCCCACGGTTTCGCCATCAGCCACGTTTTGTCCGGCCAGCACGATGGCGTGGCTTCCGATGCGCGCTCCCGGTCCGATCAGGGTTGGCGTCAACCGCACCTTCTCGTAATCATCCGCGCGGTGAGAGAGAGAAAAGATCCGCGCATAGGAACCAATGACGGCGCGGTCGCCGATGGAGATGCCGCCGCGGTCGTTCAACAGAACACCCTGGCGGATGAGAGCCCCGTCGCCGATTGACAGGTTGTAGCCATAGCGCAGTTCGACGCCGCGAAAAATCCTCACGCCCTTGCCTAGGTGGGCGAAGATATGGCGGCCCAACATGCAGCGCAGGCGAAGGCCCAGCCAGTGGTTCAGCCCCAGCGCAGAACGGTCGAACATCTGCCAGAACCAGAGCAAGGGTTTGCGCGGAGCAAAGCGCGCATGATCGATGTCGGGAAAGTGCTCGACCTCCAGGGTCACGTTGGCGGGGGCCAGCGAGAGGCCAAGGACGTTGCCGGGCAGTTCAGAGGTGAGCGTCAGGTTGAGCTTGCCGCCGTGCGGCCGGCCCAGGTAGAGCTGGTAAAGCTGATCGCGCACGATCTCGGCGCGTATCTCTGGCCCCTGATGGCGGGTGAACTCGTCGTCGAGAAACTGAATCCAGCGCCGGTAAACCTCTTCCGCCTCGGGCTCGGGATGGGGGATCTGAGTCTCAATGGTCGCCATATCTCTTGCACGATAAACCACAAGGCCCGGCCGCGGCGAGAGGATCCATTAGCGGCGGCCGGCTCCGGCCTTCTTAAGCGTTTTTCGCGTCTCCATGGCACGCATCTCCCTGCCCATCTTGGACTGGTTGATGCCAAACTGCATGATCAGATAAAGCACGTTGCTGGTAGCCCAATAGAGCGCCAGTCCGGAAGCGAAGTGGAACATCGTAAAGCCGATGATCACCGGCATTACGAAGGCCATCATGCGCCGTTGCGCGGCGTCCATGCCCGGCATGGGCGAGATGAGCTGGGTTACGAACATGGTGAGGATGATGAGGATGGGTAGGATGTAAGTCGGGTCGGGCGCGGACAGATCGGGCAGCCAGAGCCAGTGCGCCTGGCGCAGCTCGATGGCGTTTTCCAGCACCTTGTAGTAGGCGAAGAACAGCGGCATCTGCACCAGCATGGGCAGGCAGCCGCCGTACATGTTGATGCCCTCTTCCTTATAGAGTGCCATCATCTCCGTGTTCATCTGAGCTTTCTTGGGGTCGTTCATTTTCAGATGAGCGTAGCGTTTCTTGATGGCCTCCACCTTGGGCTGGATGCGCCTCATCTTCAACGACGACTTCATCATCATGAAGCGCGTGGGCAGCATGAGCACGGTGAAGATGACGGTGATGATGATGATGGCCCAGCCCCAGTTGTACTTGCCCGGCCCCATCAAGTTGCGCAGGAAGCGCAGGGCGAAATAGAGCGGCTTGGCGATGACGGTCCACCAGCCGAACTCGATCAGCGGTTCGAGCGACTTTCCGCTGGCCTTACCGTCAGGGCCGATGGCATGGATCGAGGTCAGCACGTCCACGGCCTTGGGCCCGGCAAAGAGGCGCAGCCGGGTAATTCCGCTGGTATCGCCCACGGCCAGCCCGATCACATCGTCGGGAGTTTTCTTGCTGGTCGGGTCGTTCAGGTTGCTGGGTATATCGATCGTATGGTGCAGAGTGACCACGGTGGCGCGTTCCGGCACGTCGGGCAGGAAGGCTGCGGCGAAATACAGATCGTCAACGGCGGCGTACCCATATGGCGCATCGAAGGTGGCGTTGCCGCTCACCTTTTTGGCGTCGACTGTTGTCTGTTTGCCGCCGACCGAGGTCACGAAGTAGGATGGCGTGCGCACGCGGGTGTGGGTGAGCGATGGGGGCCCGAACTCCTCCATGTCGCCCAGGCCTGCCGGCCACTCGATCAGCGCGCGCACCGGCACGCCATTGCGCTTCACCGCAGTGTCAATCGACACCACGTAGCTCGAATTGAAGTGGATAGATTTCACTACGTCCAGGCCATTAACGGCGTAGTGAAACGTCAGCGTGGCGGGCGCCACGACTCGGCCGTTCGAGGGCGGCGGCGCGCCATTCACCGTCACCTGGTACAGCGCATCGTTTAACTGGCTGGTCAGGGCGGGATCGTAGGTGAACAGCCTCAAGGGATAACCGAAGCGCGCCGAGGCCTCGGGTTGCACCAGATCCAGCGGCCGCCCCTCGGAGTCGGAGTACTTCTTCAGAATCCACTGCTTTACCTGTGCGCCGCGGTTCGTGAAGACGATCCGATAAAGCTCGTTTTCGACCGTGATCTGCGACTGTGCCGAGGCTTGGATCACTGGGGCAGGCGCGACAGCGTGCGCCGGCTTCGTGGCCTTCGCGACAGCCCGCGGTTGAGCGGACGCGGGAGGAGCGGCCATCTGAGCGGGTTTCTGCTCTTGCCTCTGGCTCTGCACGGGCTTGGGCTGTGGAGGCTTGGGCTTGTTGAAAAAGGTCTCGTAGCCAAGGAAGACGAGCAGAAGCAGCATCCAGAAGACCATGTTGGAGCGGGCATCGCCTCCGGGTCCCTGGTTCTGAAGATTGGGATTGCGAATTTCGGGCAAAGAACGTTTCCTGTCGGTTAGAAGGAGCAGCCTTGCGGGCTGCCGCTGTTTCTATGGTAAAGGCTCATGGTGAAAAGGTCTTGGAATTGTGGGAGGGGGTACCGGATCTAGCCCGCCGCGGGCAAAGGGATGACAGCGCAGTAGCCTCCACGCGGCCAGCGCACCGCCGCGGAGAGGGCCATGTGTGGCGATGGCGATGGCGGCGTACTCCGAGCAGGTGGGCAGATACTTGCAGCCGCCCGTGCCCAAGCTGTGCAGCGCCGGGGAAAGCCAGCGTCGATAGAAGGCGAGAAGGGCGAGCAGCAGGCGGGTAATCATGCGTGCCTGGCTCCCGCGCCGCGTGTGGGCGGTTCCGGCCGGGTGCCGAGCCAGGATTCAGAGCGTTGGGCCTCGGCCCGCGCACGTTGGAGGATGTGCTCAATTTCCGCATCGAGCTTTGCGAATTCCATAGTGAGTACGCTGCGGCGCGGATGCAGGATCAGATCAAATCCTTCGGGCAGAAGTTCCACATGGCGGCGCAATGCTTCGCGCATCCGGCGCTTGATGCGGTTGCGTTCGTGTGCTTTGCCTAGGACCTTGCCGACGGTCAGGCCGACCCTGGCACCGGCCGCTTCGCCTGTCGTCGACCGCGGAGCCAGAAAGCAGCGCATGGACGGAGATTGCAATCTGCGGCTAGCGGCATAAGCACGCCCAAAGTCGGCGTGTTTGCGCAGACGAGCGCCCGCCAGCGATTGGCGCGGAGCGGGCTTGGAATTCAGGATCATGGGGAAAGCTCATCCGCAACGAGCGCCCTGCGCCGCCAAACGAATGGCTGCTGGCTCAGTCGCGGTAACCGGCGGTCACCGTGACACGCTTACGGCCCGCGGCGCGGCGGCGGCTCAGCACGGCGGCGCCGGACTTGGTCTTCATGCGCGCCCGAAACCCGTGTGTCTTTACACGGCGGCGGCGGTTGGGTTGAAATGTGCGCTTGGGCATAGATTTGCGCTCCTGCTTCTACTCCGCGATCTGCGTCTTAGCAATTCCAAGTATACAGGAGGCCGTAAGTGGAATCCAGCAGCGCGCCGAGAGGGGCTTGACGCCCAGGCAAACCGAAGCAGCGGTTCGAAGTGAGAGAAGAGGAGACTGCGTTTGCCTGTTCTCCACCAGTGACTCCGGTAACAAATGCGCCATCTTTCACCAGCAATGGTGCAACTTTTCGTGAGGGCAGAAAACTTTGTGAAAGAGAGATTGCAACGCGCTCCAGATGTGCTACTATCGGGACCGTTCAAGCAAGTTTAAGCGTCCGACCAAGAAGGCTACTAGAGTCTGGCGGAGCGGGATTCGCAAACACGGCCCCCAGAGCAAATCTTCTGGGACAAACTCACGGTGAATAAGCAGGGAACGGAAGTGCGTAAGGTTGCGGCCTCGCGCCAGGAGGCTGTTCTTTGCTTCACCTCGGTAAAATAGACGGGCC
The DNA here is from genome assembly GCA_021811745.1 of Acidobacteriota bacterium. Next base: position 330 of record JAJZNH010000205.1, on the reverse strand, counting down.
CTGCACCTTAGAACGGACGCTGGCAAGGATTGGAACGATGGCAATTGCAGTTTCGCCGGCTTCGGCGCTCAACCCCTGGCTTCAGATTCTCGCGGCCTTAGAAAAAAAGGTCATTCGGCAATCCTTTGAGACCTGGCTGAAGCCGACGCGGTTCAGTCACACCGCCGGGCGGACGCTCTACGTGCGCGTGCCTTCGCCGGAGTTTCAACACATTGGCGAAAAGTATGGCGACCTGATCCAGGAAGCGATCGATACGCAAGCCTTGGAGTTCGACGACGTGAGCTTTGTAACCGTGGAAGAAGACCCCTCGATCCCGCCGCAGCGCAGGGA